>JALOSH010000288.1 GCA_025458545.1 Hydrogenophaga sp. | reverse complement strand
GAAGGAGTTTCCCGGCCTGGGCGTGATGACCGACGTGGCGCTGGACCCCTACACCAGCCACGGCCAGGATGGCGTGCTGGACGAGCACAACTACATCCTCAATGACCCGACGGTGAAGATCCTGGTGCAGCAGGCGCTGACCCAGGCCGCCGCCGGGGTGGACATGGTCGCTCCCAGCGACATGATGGACGGGCGCATCGGTGCGATCCGCCAGGGGCTGGAAGCCGCCGGCCAGGTGCACACCCGCATCATGGCCTACAGCGCCAAGTACGCCAGCGCCTTCTACGGCCCGTTCCGCGACGCGGTGGGCTCCGCCGCCAACCTGGGCAAGGCCGACAAGAAGGTCTACCAGATGGACCCGGGCAACAGCGACGAAGCCCTGCGCGAGGTGGCGCTGGACATCGCCGAGGGCGCCGACATGGTGATGGTCAAGCCCGGCATGCCCTACCTGGACATCGTGCGCCGGGTCAAAGACGAATTTGCCATGCCGACCTTTGCCTACCAAGTGAGCGGCGAGTACGCCATGCTCAAGGCCGCCGCGCAGAACGGCTGGCTGGACCACGACGCCGTGATGATGGAAAGCCTGATGGCGTTCAAGCGCGCGGGTTGCGATGGCATCCTGACCTATTTCGCGCGCGACGCGGCTCGCCTGCTGCGCGGCTGACCTGCGCACACCGCATGCGTGTCTTTCACATCCGCGCCGGTTCGGTCCAAGAGGCGGACGGACTGCCATCCGATCCGGTCGCTGGCGGGTTTGTGTGGGTCGCGTGTGGCCGGCGCGAGTTCGAACTGGAGCAGGCCGGCATCCAGGCCGCGCTGCAGCGGCTGGATGGCACGGCGCTGGTCGACCTGCACGTCTCGGACCTGCTCAACAACCAGCTGCCTTCGCACTTCGACTACACCTCGCAGTACGACATCCTGGTGTTCCGCCGTCTGGCCGCCGGCCACAGCGAAACCGATCTGGCGCACCCCGGGCAGCCGCTGAGCCGACCTGCCCGGCGCGGCGGCCCACCGGTGCTGCGCCGCATCGACACCAGCCCGGTGGGCTTTGCGGTGTTCGACCGCGTGCTGCTCACGGTGCACCCGGCCGGTTGCACCGTGCTGGAACAGTACGCCACCCGCTTGCTGGCGGGCGGGAGCAACGCGGCCCGCGCCGCTGGCGTGAATCTGCCCACCGGCCCGGCCGACCTGATGCTGCGCATCGTCAACCAGATGGTGGACGGCTACCTGGAGCTGCGGCGCGAGCTCACCCGCCAGCTGGACCACTGGCAGGCCGAACTGCTGCACCCGTCCACCCGCTTCAACAACTGGGGCTCGCTGCTGGATGCGCGCATCTCGCTGCACCAGCTCGATGAAATCTGCGAAGACCAGCGCGCGGCGATCCAGGACTGGATCGAGGCGCTCGCGGGCTGGGAGGTGATCGAGGGCCACGGCGACCACTTCGGCGGACACCGTGGGCTGGAACTGCTCAAGGTGCGCAGCCGCGACGTGCTGGAGCACATCGAGCGGGTGATCCACCATGTGCGGCGGCTGGAGCAGAACGCCGAGACCGCGGTGCAGATGCACTTTTCGGCCCAGAGCAACCGCACCAACGACATCATGCGCACGCTCACCGCGCTGACCGCCATCTTCCTGCCGCTGAACCTGATCGCGGGCATCTTCGGCATGAACTTCGAGTTCATCCCGCTGCTGCACCACAGCGCGGGTTTCTGGTGGGCCATGGGCTCCATGGTGGTGGTCGCTGCGCTGCTGGGCGTGCTGTTCTGGCGCAAGCGCTACCTGGCGCGCAGCGCGCGCTGACGCTCAGACGTAAGGCGTTTCCACGCCTTCGCTGTGCAGGGCCCGCTGCACCGCCGGGCGGGCCAGCATGCGCTGCAGATACGGCCCCAGGTGGGGCAGGGTGCGAGCCTGTTGTTCGCTGAAGTTGCGCGTCCACCGGCACAACGTGAAAACAAAAGGGTCGAGTCCGCTATAACGCTCGCCCATGAACCAGGGGCCACGGTGGCGCGCCAGTTCGGCGTCGAGCAGCGCCAGCAGCTCGACCACGCGGCTCTGGGCCTGTCGGCGCACCTGCTCGGCACCCGCCGCGTTGTCCATATCCACCCAGCGCCAGGGGTAGAAATAGACGATCAGCGTGGCCTGCAAGGTGTTGGTCAGCCACGCCATCCATTTGTAGAAATGGGCACGCTCGTGGGTGCCCAAGGCCGGTGCAAGGCCGTTCTGCGGATGGGTGTCGCACAGGTGCAGGCAGATAGCGGCCACCTCGTACAGCACCAGGTCGCCGTCGACCAGCACCGGGATCAGGCCATTGGGGTTCAGGCGCAAAAAGTCCGGCGCCTTGTGCTGGTCCCGCATGCGGTCCACCAGGACCATTTCGAACGGGACGCCCAGCTCTTCCAGCAAGATGTGCGGCACCATGCTGGCGGTGCTGGGGTAGTGGTGCAGCTGGATCATCGGGTGGAAGGGCTCAGACCAAAAAGGCGAGCACCATTGTTCCACGCGATGCGGCGTGCCACGTCGTTCGGCAATCCACCCAGCCAAGTCCGGTAGCTCTGCATGAGCTCGTCGTAGTAAAGCCAGCGCTGGTTGACCCAGGTGTCGGAACCGATCATGAAGCGGTCGGGGTACTTGAGCAGCAGGGCGCGCCATTCGGGACACAGCTGGCCACCTTCGCAGGTGAGGCCGGGGCGGTAGGACAGTTCGCCCATGAGCAGGGGGTAGCGCGCCATCAGCTCTTCGACCCGGGCCACCGGTGTGCCACCGATGCCGGTGTGGGCCCAGATCAACCGAAAGCCTTCACCCCCAGGCTCCGCCGCTGCGCGGGTCGCTGCCCCGGGACCGGGGAGGGACACGGTCCGTGCCGTGCCAGGGGGATGGTCCGCCTTGGCGCGGCCCGGCGGCGGATCGATCTGCCCCTTGGATCGTGTGTGCGCGAACAGCATGTCGATGGCGTCGTCGTCCACATGCGCCAGGATGGCCAGGCCTTTGTCTTCGGCCAGGGCCATCAGCTGACGGGCGACCGGGCCGTTGGCGTTGGCGCTGTTGTAGAGGTGGAATTCGCCCAGCCCCCGGTACGGACCGCTGGGTGTGCCGCGCGCCAGTTCGGTCTGCACCAGCTCGGCGATGCTGGGGTCGCCGAACCAGCTGCTGTAGTCGGCCCGGTCGCGGTAGAGCCGGACAAAGGGCACCACGGTGACGCCTGCCGCCTGCGCCTGGGCGCGGGCCTGCGCCAGCGCCCGGGTGCCCTCGTTGGGGCGTGAGTTGGCCACGATGGCGCGCACGCCGTTGCGCTGCATGCGCGCGAGCACGTCCTCCAGGGGGTGCGGGCAGGCGGGCTCGGGCGCTGCGTGCACGCAGGCTTCGTCGTTGTAGTGCAGGTGGGCGTCGAACAACGGGCCGGCGTAAGGGGTTTGCGCTTGCGCTGCCCCCGCGCAGGCCGCTGCCAGCCAGACCATCCACCCCCGCACGGGCGCCATGCTCAGGCGCCCAGGTGCTGGGCGAAGAAAGCCAGGCTGCGCTGGCGTGCGAGCTGGGCGGCGTCGGCGTTCCAGGAGCCGCGCTGGTTGCAGTTGAAACCATGATGCGCCGGGTAGGTGTGCACCGTCACGCCGGGATGCGCCTGCCGGAAGGTCTGCACGGTGTCCATTGGTATCCAGTGGTCCTGCTCGGCGAAGTGGGCCAACACCGGCACCTGGGGTTGGCGCGCGGTCTCGGCCGGCGTGGTCATGCCACCGCCGTAGTAGGGCACCGCAGCCGAGAGGCCCACCAGTTCGCCAGCGCTGCGCCAGGTGAGCAGACCGCCCCAGCAATAGCCCACGATGCCGACCTTGCCGCCTTGCGCCGCGTGGCGGATGGCGGCCTGGATGTCGGCCAGCACGCCGGGCGCGGGCAGCGCTTCGACCGCCGTTTTGAGGGCAAAGCCAGCGCCCATGTCGGCCTCGGTGTAGCCCAGTTCCACGCCGGACTTGACGCGGTGGAAGGTCGAAGGCGCGACCACAAAGTAACCATCGGCGGCGTAGCCGTCGGCCACCTCCTGGATGTGGCTGTTGACGCCAAAAATTTCCTGCAGCACCACCAGCCCGCCTTTGGAGCGGACCGGTGGCTGGGCCACGTAGGCGGGGAACTGAAAGCCGTCGGCGGCGGTGAGTTGAACAAAGCTGCCCATGTTGTCTCCGAACTGTTGTGTGTTTAGGGGTCCGGTGCGCGACGCGCACGGTGGACCTGCGGTAAGTTCTGGCAGACGCGTTTGTAACCGCAAACGGCGGATTTCGCAGGAGGTTTGTGCATGGACAAGGTTGCGGGCGGGGTGTTGCTGGTCACCGGCGGCAGCCGCGGCATCGGCGCGGCCACGGCCCTGCTGGCCGCGCAACAGGGCTGGGCGGTGGCGGTCAACTACACCGCGAACTCGCTCGCGGCCGACGAGGTGGTACGGCGCATCCGCGCCAGCGGCGGCCAGGCCATCACGGTGCAGGCCGATGTGGCCGACGAAGCGCAGGTGCTGCGCATGTTCGAGAAGGTGGACGCCAAGCTGGGCCGCCTGAGCGGGCTGGTGAACAACGCGGGCGTGGTGGACGTGACCGCGCGCGTCGACGAGATGAGTGTGGCGCGCTGGAAGCGCATGTTCGACATCAACGTGATCGGCTCGATGCTTTGCGCGCGCGAGGCGGTGCGGCGCATGAGCACGCGCCACGGCGGCGAAGGCGGCTCCATCGTCAACCTGTCCAGCGCGGCGTCTCGCCTGGGCTCGCCCGGCCAGTATGTGGACTACGCGGCGGCCAAGGGCGCCATCGACGCCTTCACCATCGGCCTGGCCAAAGAGGTGGCGGCCGAAGGCGTGCGCGTCAACGCGGTGCGGCCGGGCTTGATCGACACCGAGATCCACGCCTCGGGCGGGCTGCCCGACCGCGTGAACGACCTCAAACACCTGGTGCCCATGCAGCGCGGCGGCACCGCCGACGAGGTGGCGCAGGCCATCGTCTGGCTGCTGTCCCCTGCCGCGAGCTACACCACCATGAGCCTGCTGGACGTTTCCGGCGGCCGTTGAACAAGGAAAGACATGACCGCAACAACGCCCGAGCAAAGCCCGCACATCAAGATCTGGTGGGAAGACATGGACATCGGCCAGGTGCGCGACCTGGGCAGTATCTCGCCCACGCGCGAAGAGATCATCGCCTTCGCCAGCCAGTTCGATCCCCAGCCTTTTCACCTGAGCGAAGAAGCTGGCAAAGCCTCGGTGTTCGGCGCCTTGAGCGCCAGCGGCTGGCACACCTGCGCCATGGCCATGCGGCTCATGGTCACCAACTTTCTGCACGAAACCTCCAGCCTCGGATCGCCCGGGCTGGAAAGCCTGAAGTGGACCAAGCCGGTCTACCCCGGCGACGTGCTGCGCCTGCAGCACACCATCACCGAAAAGCGCGCGATGACCAAGCGGCCCGACGTGGGCCTGGTGCGCACCATCTGGGAAATGTTCAACCAGCATGGCGACAAGGTGCTGCACATGGAGGGCTACGGCATGTTCAGAAGACGAAACCCTGCCTCCTGAAATCCGCTGATGCAGCGCGGGTGCGCGGTTCCTGCCCCACAATCCCCGCCATGGATTTCAAGCCCCTCATCACCCTGCTGGCCATCGTCAACCCGCTGGCCATCGTTCCGTTTTTCATCCACTACACACAGGGCTTCAGCTCGGCGCAGCGCAAGCGCACCATCCTGATCTCGTCCATCAGCGCGTTTGTGGTCATCGCCATCAGCGCCATCATCGGCCTGCA
>JALOSH010000287.1 GCA_025458545.1 Hydrogenophaga sp. | reverse complement strand
GGCGGTGGCGCCAGGCAGATCGACGGCGATCTGGCCAATGGCTTTTTGGGCGAGCGGCGAGGTGGTGACGGTGTTCATGGTGGATTCCTTTAATATTCACATTGAATGAATGTATTGAGCCATAAAATTCATTCGGGGTGAATATTTCCGTGGAACGAGTCCGGTAATCCGGACGAACGACCCTCCCCATCCTCCTTGCCAGAAACGGACACCGCCGTGCGACTCACCCAATGGACCGACTACAGCCTGCGCGTGCTGATGTACTGCGCCGTCACCGAGGGGCGCGGGTCTTTGCCTACGGTGGCCGAGATCGCGCAGACCCATGGCATCTCGCGCAGCCACCTGACAAAGATCGTCATGACCCTGGCGGCCCAGGGCTGGCTGGAGAACTCGCGTGGCAGGGGTGGCGGACTGCGCCTGCGGGTACCGGCCAGCAGCGTGAAGGTGGGCGAGGTGGTGCGCCAGAGCGAGGCCGACTTTCAGCTCGTGGAGTGCTTCGATGCCACTGGCAACACCTGCCGAATGGCGGGGCGCTGCCGGTTACAGGGGGTGCTGGGCCAGGCCATGGACGCCTACCTGGCGGTGCTCGACAGCGTGACGCTGGCCGACCTGGTGGCGCCCGCTGCGGGCGCGCCGCTGCAGTGGGTGCCGGGTCTGCCGAGTCCGGCGCCGTTGTCCGTTTCGTCCGTACCGGCGTAACCTCGCGACATGACTGCCACCGCTTCGCTGTCCAAAAAACTCATGCGCATCGGCGCCGCGCTGCTGGTGCTGGCTTTGACGTCGATCAGCCTCACGCTGTGGGTCACCTGGCAGATCGAAGGGGGTGCAGCAGCGGTGAATGAGGCCGGCCGCATGCGGATGCAGACGTGGCAGCTGGCCAGCGCCGTTCAGGCAGCCACTCCACCGGCAGAGGTCCAGGCCCTGGTGCAGCGCTTTGACAGCAGTCTGAGCCTGCTGCGCGCAGGCGACGACGCCCGGCCCCTGTTTGTGCCTTGGGATGACGATGTGAGGCGCGAATTCACCGACGTTGAGCGGCTCTGGCAAAGCCAACGCGCGCTGCTGGGTGCGCCACTGCTGCCCAGCGACCCTATGTTGCTGCAGTCGGCCGATGAGTTCGTGAGGGCCATCGACCGGCTGGTGCTGGCGATTGAACACCACCTTGCGGGCCTCACCGCTCTGCTCAACCTTTTCCAGTTCGCCATGGTGGTGCTGACCATCGGCGGGGCAGTGACCATGCTCTACACCGGCTACATGTTCGTGATCAACCCGCTGGACCGTCTGCGGCGCGGGCTGGCGCAGGTGGAGAGCGGGCAGTTTGGGACCCGTATCGAGGTGGACACCCAGGACGAATTTGGCCAGGTGGCGGCCAGTTTCAACCGCATGGCGATGACCTTGCAGTCGCTCTACCAGGGCCTGGAGGCCAAGGTCCAAGCCAAGACACAACACATCGAAGCGCAGCGCGCGCGGCTCGAAGCGCTCTACGAGGTCAGCGCCTTTCTGGCCAAAGCCAGCACGATCGAAGAACTCTCCAAGGGCTTCTCTCAGCGCGTGCGGGTGGTCATGAAGGCCGATGCGGTGGCGGTTCGCTGGTCCGACGAGGCCAATCAGCGCTACCTCATGCTGGCTACCGACTGTTTTCCGCAGGAGATGCAAGACGAAGAGCGCAGCCTGATCGCTGGAGCCTGCGCCTGCGGCAGCCTACAGCCCGATGCGCGCACACGCGTCATTCCCATCCACAGCCACGAGGCCGCACCCATGCGCCATTGCGCGCGTATGGGCTACCAGAACCTGGTGAGCGTGCCGGTGCGGCTGCAGCAGCGGTTGATCGGCGAGGTTGACCTGTTCTTTCGCAGCACGGTGCAGCTCAGCACCGAAGAGACCGAACTGCTGGATGCCTTGGCCAGCCACCTGGCCAGTGCGCTCGAGGGTTTACGCGCCTCGGCACTGGAACGCGAGGCGGCGGTGGGCGAAGAGCGCGCCTTGCTGGCCAGCGAACTACACGACTCCATCGCCCAGTCGCTGGCGTTCCTGAAAATCCAGGCGCAGCTGCTGCGCACCGCTGTGCACAAGCAGCGGCCGGACCAGGTGCAGTCCACCCTGGACGAGCTCGACACCGGGCTCAAGGAAAGCATCAATGATGTGCGCGAGCTGCTGGTGCATTTCCGCACCCGCACCAACACCGAAGACATCGAGTCTGCGGTGAAGGAAACCCTGCAGAAATTTCAGCACCAGACCGGCCTGCCCACGCGGCTGCAGGTAGAAGGCGAAGGCCTGCCGCTACCGGCCGACGTGCAGGTGCAGGTGCTGCACGTGCTGCAAGAGGCGCTGTCCAATGTGCGCAAACACGCCGGTGCCAGCCACGTGAGCCTGGACGTGCACAAGGGTGCACGGTGGCGCTTTCATGTGCGCGATAACGGCACCGGTTTTGATGCCAGGCAGCAGCGCAGCGAAAACCATGTGGGCATGAAGATCATGCGGGAACGGGCCGAACGCATCGGTGCTTCGGTCCAGATCGCGTCCGAGCCAGGCCACGGCACCACCATGACACTGACCCTGCCGCCTTACCCCGTGGCCGCCACCAGCGTGAGCACGCTGGGCCTGAACCTCAACGAACTCGCCAAGAGCCCTCCAGCGCCATGAGCATCCACATCGCCCAGAACCTCCACATCCGGCTGCTGCTGGTGGACGACCACAACCTGTTTCGCCGGGGTCTCAAGGCCTTGCTCTCGCAAGACCAGCGGTTCGAGGTCGTTGGCGAAGCGGGTGACATCGGGGAAGCGCTGCGCAGTCTGGCCCAGCACCAGCCCGATGTGATCCTGCTCGACAACCACCTGCCCGGTGTGCGCGGCGTGGAGGGCATTCCCGCGCTGAAGGATGTGGCGCCGCAGGCGCGCATTCTGATGCTTACCGTGAGCGAGGACGAGAACGATCTGGCCGCCGCCCTGCAGGCGGGGGCCGACGGTTACTTGCTCAAGACGGTGGAGTCCGACCAGCTGTGCGAAACCATCGTCAAGGTGCTGGATGGCGAACCGGTGATCAGCCCCGAGATGCTGACCAAGCTGGTGTCGGTGTTCCGTGCCCGGCCGGTCGAGCACACCGCGCAGGCAGCCCCGAGGCTGGCTCTCGTGGACAAGGAGGTATCCGACGGTCTGGCACCGTTGTCGCCGCGCGAGCGCGAGATCATGCTGCTGATTGCCCGGGGGGACAGCAACAAGGCGATTGCACGCGCGCTCGACATCGCCGAGACCACCGTCAAGATCCATGTGCAACACATCCTGCGCAAGCTCAGCCTGAGCTCACGGGTGCAGGTCGCCGTATACGCCACCAGCCGCGGCATGGTTTGACCGAGGGAGAACCCGGCCCAGTGTGAGGGTCGGGTAGTTCTTGCGAACGATGCCGGCGAGACCGGCCATCGCTCTTCTGACGCGCTCCAGCGTTCCTTAGATGGATGTTCAGCGACGCGCTAAAACCGGACAGTCATGCCATGTATTCCGGAGAACTTGCACTTCATGGTCTGGATGATGTTCGGCGTCATCGGTATCCCGATCAAAAAAGCGCTCGATCTCAATTCCACCCAGTTCGGCCTGCTGATGGCAACGCCCGTGCTCACCGGCTCACTGATCCGGGTGCCGCTGGGCATCTGGACCGACCGCTACGGTGGCCGCATCGTGATGACCATCCTCATGGCGATCACGGTGCCCGCGATCTGGCTGATGAGCTACGCCACCGAGTACTGGCACTTCCTGACCATCGGCCTGTTCGTCGGCCTGGCAGGCGGCTCTTTCTCGGTCGGAACGCCGTATGTGGCGCGCTGGTTCCCCAAGAGCCGCCAGGGCATGGCCATGGGTGTGTACGGCGCGGGCAACTCGGGCTCGGCGGTCAACAAGTTCATCGCGCCGGTGCTGCTGGTGGCCTTTGGCTGGACCATGGTGCCGCAGGTGTACGCGGCCATCATGCTCGGTACCGTGGTGCTGTTCTGGATGTTCAGCCACAGCGACGCGGCCCACCTGGTGCCCAGCAACGTCAGGTTCACCGACCAGCTCAAGGCCCTGAAAGATCCGAAGGTCATCAAGTACTGCCAGTACTACAGCATCGTGTTCGGCGGCTACGTGGCGCTGGCGCTCTGG
>JALOSH010000286.1 GCA_025458545.1 Hydrogenophaga sp. | reverse complement strand
CGCCCGGCCTGCGCCCGGACTACCACCCCAACTACTACGGCGCCTTCGTGATCGACCCCGAGGGCAACAACATCGAAGCCGTCTGCCACCTGCCTGAGTGACCGGTCAGAAGAATCTTCAGACACCCTTCATCTGAAACCGCCGCCTGTAGTGGCCAGGGGTCTGGCCCGTCTCGCGAGCAAACAGCCGGGAGAACGTCGCCAGGTCCTGGTAGCCCACCGCCACGACGACTTCAGCCACCGGCATGGCGCTGAGCTCCAACAGGTGCTTGGCCTTTTCGATGCGCGCTTTCTGTAGCCATTGCAGCGGCGTCATACCGGTCTCCTGGCGGTAACGCCGCAGCACCGTGCGTGACGTGACGTGGAACTCGTCGGCCAGCGCGCCCAGGTTGTACGTTTCACCGAGTCGGCTCGTCAGCCACCGGTTGACCTGGCCTGAAAACGGCGCGCGGTTCTGTGGGATCAATGCGTTGTCCACATAGGCGCGCTGGCTGACGCGCGCCCCATCGATCAGCGCCAGCTTGCCCACCGCGCGGGCCACGGCGGCACCAAAGTTCTCGCGGATCAGGTGCTGGCCCAGATCCATCACGCTGCTGACGGCACCCGTGGTGGTCACGCCTCCGTCCGACACGAGCACCGCGTCCTTCTCGATCTGCACTTCCGGATACCGGTCCTGGAACTCGTTGACAAACGGCCACGCGGTGGCCGCACGCCGCCCCTGGAGCACACCCGCTTCCGCCAGGACAAAGCTGCCGATGCAGACCGAGGCCAGCGCAATGCCCTGCCGATGGAAGCGGCGAATCGCCTTCAGCTCCTCACCCAGATGGGCAAAGCGTTCGTCCCATTCTCCGAACCGGGACACCTCCAGGCCGGGCACGACGATCAGGTCCGGTCTCCTGCGCAGGCGCTGCGCCACCACGCTGAGCCCGCCGGCGATCGCCACCGGGCTCGCCCGGAGGGTGACGAGCCTGACCCGCAGCGCATCGACCCGAGCCGGCTGCATGTGGTTGGCCAGGTGGTTGGCCATCAGCACCAGGTCGGTCAATGCAAACACCTCCATGCCCATGCAGCCGGGGTAGATGAGCACCGCGACTTCCTTGCCCATGCGTTTCTCCGAATGTCCTTAATGACCAAAATATAGTCGGTAATGACAATGGCTCGCTTCGCGCTCAACGGACAAGATCGTGCCCTCAGCAACCACCGATTCGAGGCACACACATGCGACTGACGATTCTGCTTTTTGATGGCTTCACGGCACTGGACATCGTGGGGGGCTACGAAGTCTTGGCCAACGTCCCCGGCGTTGAAACTGAGTTCGCCGCCGCTCGGCTCGGACCCGTCTGGGCAGACACCCGGCGCCTGGCGCTGACCGCGTTCAAGACCTTTGAAGAGATCGACCGGACCGACATCGTCTATGTGCCGGGCGGCCCTGGCGTCACCCCGGCATTGAGCGACGCGACCCTGCTCGACACCATCCAGCGGCTGGCCACCGGCGCCGCCTGGACGGTGGGCATCTGCAACGGTGTGGAGCTGCTTGGCAAGGCCGGCCTTCTGCAGGGCAAGCAGGTCACCACGAACTGGTTTGCGCGCGACAAGGTGGCCAGCCACGGCGCGATCGTCTGCACCCGCCGGTACGTCCGCGATGGCCAGCTCATCACCGGCGCCGGCGTCTCAGCCAGCATCGACGCAGGTCTGTTCCTGGCCGGGCAGCTGGCGGGCGAACAGGTGGCCAGGACGCTGCAGCTCGGCATCGAGTACTACCCCGATCCTCCGTTCGGCAACGGCACGCCCGACACCGCATCGGACTTTGCCAAGTCCATCGTCCGGCAGTTCGAAGCCGAAGGCGCCGAGCGCATTCGCTGCCTGACCGCACCCGCCTGAACCAGACACCCGCACTGGAAAACCCATGGACTACTTTTTGTCCCCGCTGGCGTGCTCGTTCGCGGGTCACGTGATCATTCGCGAGGCTTCGCTGCCCATCGAGATGCAACCGGTGTCGCTGCTGCGCAAGCAAACGAAAGACGGCGTGCCGTTTGACACCATTTCGGCCAAGAGCCAGGTACCGGTGCTGCGCTTTGACGACGGGCGCATCCTCACGGAGAACAGCGTCGTGCTGCAGGTGCTCGCCGACATGGCTCCCGACCACAGCTACCTTCCGCCGCGATCCACCACCGCCGGACAAGCCACGCTCGAATGGCTGAACTTCGTGGCGTCGGAAGTGCACAAGCACTGCCTGTACCCGATCTTCACCAAGGGCGTGCCCGCGGAAGTGCGGGCGTGGGCGAAGGACAACCTGGTCAAGAAGCTGGCCTACGTGACCCGGCAGCTTTCGCGGCCGGCCTTCACGGCTGCCATGGAAACCGAAGAAGCACTTTTCAACCAATTCGCTTGAACCGGGAGAGACCCTGTGCCCCACCTGATCGAAGCGTTCACGGCCGCCATCGAGCGCTCAAACGCGCTGAAGAGCCGACCCGACAACACCGTGCTGCTCCAGTTGTACGGTCTCTACAAGCAAGCGACCGAAGGCGACAACGCGACACCCAGACCGGGGTTCACCGACATGAGGGGACGCACCAAATGGACCGCCTGGACGGAATGCAAGCACCTGTCCAAAGAAGACGCCATGCAGCGTTACATCGACCTGGTCACCAGGCTCGAATGAAAGCCGTCCGACCTGGCAAATCGGCACATCGACTGGATGGATTCGATCCCGCGAACAGCGCGCTTCGCTCAATATCCTCCCGAATGCGCATCCGGTCCCTTGGTGGCCCCCGCACTGAACCGCTGCACCAGCCCCGTCGCCGCCTTCACCAGCAACGTCGTGTCCACCCCCACCGCCACGAACAGCGCGCCCGCGTCGAGGTATTGCTGCGCCAGCGCCGGGTCGGTGGCGAGGATGCCAGCGGCCTTGCCGGCGGCGCGCACGGTGGCGATGCCATCGAGGATGACTTTCTGCACCTCGGGGTGGCCGGGCTGGCCGCGGTGGCCCATGCTGGCCGAGAGGTCGGCCGGGCCGAAGAACACGCCGTCCACGCCCTCGGTCTCGGCAATCGCCTTGAGGTTGTTCACCGCGGTCACGGTCTCGGCCTGCACCAGCAGGCACATCTGGCCGTTGGCCTGGTTCAGGTAGTCGTCCACCTGGTTCCAGCGTGAGGCTCGCGCGAGCGCCGCGCCCATGCCACGGATGCCTTCGGGCGGGTAGCGCATGGCCTGCACCATGAGCGCGGCCTGTTCGGCGGTGTCGATCATCGGGATCAGCAGGGTCTGCGCGCCGACGTCGAGGTATTGCTTGACGAGGGCGACGTCGGCCTCGACCGCGCGCACGACGGCGTGGGTCTTGCCGTACGGGGCCACGGCGCGCAGCTGGTCGAGGGCGGTGCGCGGGTCGTTGGGCGCATGTTCGCCGTCGATGAGCAGCCAGTCGAAGCCGCAGCCGGCCAGGGCCTCGGCCACGTCGGGCGAGGCGAAGCCGACCCAGCAGCCGATCTGGGCTTGGCCGGCCTTGAGGGCGTTGCGGAAGGTGTTCTGGGGGATCTTCATGGTGTCTTGGTCTGTTCGGGATAGAGGCCGCGCATTTGTCCGGTCAACCGGGTGAGGCCCATGAGCGCGTCCATGTTCGGCGTGGCCACGCCGAGGTGCTGGCCGATTTCGCGCACCGCGCCGACCAGGGCGTCGAGCTCGATGGGGCGG
>JALOSH010000285.1 GCA_025458545.1 Hydrogenophaga sp. | reverse complement strand
GGGCACGTCCGAATAGCCCTGGCCTTCGTGGCAGATGGCGGTGGCTTCGGTGATCAGCAGCCCGGCGCTGGCGCGCTGCGCGTAGTAGGTGGCCATCAGCGGCGTGGGAATGGCGTTGGGCGCGCGGTTGCGCGTGAGCGGCGCCATGACGATGCGGTTCGCCAGCGAGAGGGCACCGGCTTGCAGGGGGTCAAAAAGGGAGGTCATGGGCATCCAAGGCAGAGGTTGCAAAGACGCGAAGCCTACGCCGAAACGGTGGGCTGCGCCGTCACCCGCCGTACACGGCCCAAGCGCTGCGGGCATGTGAGCCGCGCTTGGCGCCGGTGCGTTCAAAGGCACACAATCGGGGGTATGAAGCATTTGCAAGACATCCGCCTCTCCATGCTCGATCTGGTCGCCGTGCGCGAAGGCGGCACGGTGGCCGACGCACTGGCCATCGCCCGGCGCACCGCACAACACGCTGAAGCCCTGGGCTTCACGCGCTACTGGCTGGCCGAGCACCACAACATGAGCGGCATCGCGAGTTCGGCCACCGCGGTGCTGGTGGGCCACATCGCGGGCGCGACGCAGCGCATCCGCGTCGGCTCGGGCGGCGTCATGCTGCCCAACCACGCGCCGCTGGTGGTGGCCGAGGCCTTTGGCACGCTGGCCGAGCTGTACCCGGGCCGCATCGACCTGGGCCTGGGCCGCGCACCCGGTACCGATCCGCTCACCATGCGCGCGCTGCGCCGCGACCGGCCCGAGACCGAGCAGGATTTTCCGCGCGACGTGATGGAGCTGCAGCGCCTGCTGGGTGAGGCGGTGCCGGGTCAGCGGCTGATCGCGATGCCGGGCGCGGGCACCCATGTGCCGATCTGGCTGCTGGGCTCCAGCCTGTTTTCGGCCCAGCTCGCGGCCGAACTCGGTTTGCCCTATGCCTTTGCCTCGCACTTCGCGCCGCGCTATTTGCTGCAGGCGCTGGACATGTACCGCCGCCTGTTCAAGCCTTCGAAGGTGCTCGCGAAGCCCTACGCGGTGGTCGGTGTGCCGCTGATCGCCGCGCCCACCGACGAAGAAGCCGAGTTCCTGGCCAGCAGCACCTACCAGCGCGTGCTCGGCATCCTGACCGGCCGACGCGGCCAACTGCCCGCCCCGGTGCACGGTTTCATGGAGCGCCTCGACCCGCAGGCCCGCGCCGGGATCGCCGATTTTCTGGCCTGCGCCGTGGTGGGTGGGCCAGACACGGTGCGCGAGGGCTTGCAAGCGCTCGCCAACGCGACCCAGGCCGACGAGTTCATGCTGGTGAGCGATGTGTTCGATCCCGCGCTGCGCCTGCGCTCGCTCGACATCGCCGCCGCTGCCATGCGCGAGCCGGTGGCGGCCTGAGCGCCCGCCCCACCACAACCCACCCAGCCCATTCCCTCACAGGAGCCCGCCCATGAAATCCGCCATGGACCTCGTCGCCGCCGCCAAAGCCCGCATCACCGAAGTGCCCATCACCGAGGCCGAGGCCGCCATCCGCGCGGCCGATGTGCTGATCGACGTGCGCGAGGCCGACGAGTTTGCCGCCGGCCACCTGCCGGGCGCCATCCACGCCTCGCGCGGCATGCTGGAGTTCAAGCTCAGCGGCAACCCGGCCCTGGCCGCGCGCGACATCCAGGTGGTGCTGTATTGCAAGACCAGCGGCCGCGCCGCGCTGGCCGCTGCCGCCATGCAGGACATGGGCTACCTGAACGTGAAGTCCATCGCCGGGGGTTTTGACGCCTGGGCGGCGGCGGGCAAGCCGGTGCACAAGCCCGAGCAGCCTTCTTTCGGCTGACCGCGCCCGCCCGGCCGAACCCCGTCAGAAGGGGTAGTGCCGCGGCGTGGTCTGGAGCGTGATCCAGCGCAGCTCGGTGAACTCGGCAATGCCGGCCTTTCCGCCAAAGCGCCCGATGCCTGAGCCCTTCACGCCGCCGAACGGCATCTGTGCTTCGTCGTGCACGGTGGGGCCGTTCACATGGCAGATGCCGCTGTCGATCTTGCGCGCCACGTTGAAGGCGCGCGCGATGTCGCCGCCGAACACCGCTGCGCTGAGGCCGTATTCGTTGTCGTTGGCGCAGGCAATCGCTTCTTCCACGCTGTTCACGCGCACCACACATTTCACTGGGCCAAAAGTCTCTTCGTGGTAGATGCGCATGGCGGGCGTCACGTGGTCGAGCACGGTGGCGGGCATGAGCGTGGAATCGGCTTTGCCGCCACACGCCAGCTTGGCACCCTTGGCCAGGGCGTCGTCGATCAGCGCGTTGCAGTGCTCCACCGTGCCCATGCCGATCACCGAGCCCAGCACCACCGGCTCGGGTTTGCGCGGGTCGCCCAGCGGCAGGTTCCTGGCCTTGTCGCTGAACTTCTTCACGAACGCATCCGCAACCTTGCTGTCCACGATGATGCGTTCGGTGCTCATGCAGATCTGGCCGCTGTTGGCGAACGCGCCGAAGGCCGCGCCGTTCACCGCGTCGTCCAGGTTGGCGTCGTCCAGGATCACCAGCGGTGCCTTGCCGCCCAGCTCCAGCACCACCGGTTTGAGGTACTTTGCGCAGGTGGCCGCGATGATCTTGCCGACCTTGGTGGAGCCGGTGAAGTTGACGCGGCGCACCGCCGGGTGCGCCACCATGGCCTCCACCACCGCGCCGGCATCGGCCGGTGCGTTGGTGATGTAGTTCACCACGCCGGGCGGGAAACCCGCGTCCTGGAACGCTTCAATGATCAGCTGGTGGGTGCGCGGGCAGTTCTCGCTGCCCTTCAAGATGACGGTGTTGCCACACGCCAGCGGCACGCAGATGGCGCGCACCGCCAGGATGACGGGCGCGTTCCACGGTGCAATGCCGAGCACCACGCCGGCGGGCTGGCGAACACCCATGGCCAGCGACCCCGGCACGTCCGATGGAATGACTTCGCCCGACACCTGGGTGGTGAGCGCGGCGGCTTCGCGGATCATGCCGGCGGCCAGCATCACGTTGAAGCCGCCCCACATGCCGGTGGCGCCGGTCTCGGCCGACACCGCTTCGATGAAGGCGGGCGTCTTGGCTTCCAGCGCGTCGGCCGCTTTGAGCAGCAAGGCCCGGCGCTCGCTCGGGCCGGTTTCGCTCCAGGTCTTGAAGGCCTCGGCCGCGGCCTCCACGGCCATCACGGCATCGGCTGGCGACGCGGCGGGCGCGCGCGTGGCCACGCTGCCGTCGAGCGGGTTGCGGCGCTCGAAGGTGGCACCTTTTTCGGCGGTGACCTTGAGGCCGTTGATCAGCATGGACATGTCGGACATGGGGTTCTCCTTGGGTTCAGATGGAACGGTGTTCAGGTGGTGGCCACGGCCTTGCGCCGTTGCACCGCGTCGGCCGCGCTGGTGGTGCCGGTGGCGGGGTCTTTGTCGGCGCCCAGATACGCTTCGCGGATCACGGTGGAGCGCGCGAGCAACTTCGCCGGGCCGCTGGCCACCAGCGTGCCGCGCTCCATCACGTAACCGCGGTCGGCCACGGCCAGCGCTTTTTTCACGTTCTGCTGCCCAGCGACGGTTCGTCGAGCATGAGCAGGCGCGGCGCGCACATCATGGCGCGCGCCACGGCCACCATTTGCTGCTCGCCGCCGCTCATGGTGCCGGCCAATTGCGTGGCGCGCTCCTTGAGCTTGGGAAAGTCCACAAAGGCCTGGGCCAGGCGCTCGGCGCGCTGCGCCTTGGGCACGAGCCAGCCACCCAGCTCCAGGTTTTCGGTCACGGTGAGCTGCGGAAACAGCTGGCGGCCTTCGGGCACCAGCGCCACACCGGCCTGCACGATTTCGTGGGTCTTCTCGGGCATCTCGCTGCCGTCGAGCAGCACCGAGCCGCCGCGCGGGATCAGGCCGTTGAGCGCCTTG
>JALOSH010000284.1 GCA_025458545.1 Hydrogenophaga sp. | reverse complement strand
AAGCGCGCCCATACAGCCGGATCAGCCCGTCCATGAGCAGGCGTTCGCGCGGGCTGACGGCGGGCAGGGTCACATGGCCGCCTTCGCCGTTGATCGGCAACCAGCCGCCGCGCCGGTCGGGCAGCAGACCCGAGACACCGAGGCCAGTCCCCGCACCGAGCAGCGCAATCGCACTGTCGGGATCGGCCTCGCCGCCACCCACCTGGCGCAGCTCGCTGGCGGGCAGGTCGGGCAGGGCCAGGGCCAGCGCGGTGAAATCGTTGAGCAGTTGCGACCAGTGGTGGTTGGTCATGTGCACCGCATCGCCGGTGATGGGGTTGGCGATGGCGATGGCCGCCGCCGCCGGGCGCCCACGGTCCAGGCCGGTCAGGTAGGCGTGCATGGCGGCCTGCAGCGTGGGGTGGTCGGCACAGCGCAGGACGCGCACGTCGCTGATCGCCGCGGCGGGCTCGGCCTGCCAGGCAAAGCGGGCGTTGGTGCCGCCGACATCGGCCAACAATCGGGGAAACGGGGCCGGGGCAAGGTTCTGGGGCATGGTGGCTGGAAGGGGGTGCGGGGGCACCGGTTCACAACCGGTTGAGGCCCTGCCGAAGCCGCCGATTATGCCGTCGCTGTAACATAGTTACAAGCTCCCAAGCACCCCAGAACGGGCCCATCAGATCCGCTGCGAGCGCGCCCAACGCACGATGTCGGCGGCGCCCATGGCGCCGGGCTGGCGCGCCACCTCGCGGCCGTTCACAAACAGGGCCAGGGTCGGGATGCTGCGGATGTTGAAGCGCGCCGCCAGGTTCTGCGCGGCTTCGGTGTCCACCTTGGCCAGCCGCATGGCGGGTTCGAGTTGCTGCGCCGCCTGCTCGAAGGCCGGTGCCATGGCGCGGCACGGGCCGCACCAGGGCGCCCAGAAGTCCACCAGCACCGGCACCTGGGAGCGCGCAATGTGTTTGTCGAACGCCGCTTCGTCCAGCGCCACCGGGTGGCCGGTGAACAAAGGCTGGTGGCATTTGCCGCAATCCGGAGCTTCGCCCAGGTCGTCGCGGGCGACGCGGTTGGTGGTGTGGCAATGGGGGCAGACGATGTGCAGGGGATCGGTGGACATGCTCAGGGCTCCGACAAGTTGTCCTCGAAGATGGGCGCGACCCCGTCGATTTCAAGACACCGGGAGGGGTATCCGGCGCGTCAGATGATCTGGGCGATCAGGCTGGCCACGAAGCTCAGCAGGATGGTGGTGGTGAGCGGGATGAACCAGTCACGGCCGAACGCCTTGAAACGCAGATCGCCCGGCAGCTTGCCAAACCCCAGCTTGTGCAGCAGCGGTGTAAACCAGCTGATCAGCAGCAGGGCCAGAAAGATGACGATCATCCAGCGGATCAAGTACGAACTCCTTGAGACGCGGAGGGGAAGTCACCGGGGACACCGCCGGAACGGCTTTGCCGGACGGCTGGTGTCGCCCCCTGGAGGGGGTCGTGCGAAGCACGGCGGGGGTGTTTCATAGCCGGTGGGTGCGGTCGCCAGCCGTGAATCCGATAGGCGCCCAGCCCTTGGCGCTGGCCGCCGGCGCCAGCGCCAGCACCTTGAACAACTCGCCCATTTCGTGCTCGTTCACCAGCTTGCCCAGCATGGCGTTCTCGCGCGGGCCGGCGTCCTTCGCCACCTCCAGCAAACCGCAGTTGATCAGGAAGCGGCCCTGCGAGGTGTAGCCCAGCACGCTCAGGCCGGCGTCCTGCGCGGCGAGCGCGATGCCGGTGAAATTGACGTGGGCCGTGATGTCCTTTTCGCCCACATCGGCCAGCGGATCGTCGTCGCTCTGGTGGGCGCGGTGGCAGATCAGCGTGCCCATGTGGCGCTGCGGGTGGTAGTACTCGGCCTCGGGAAAACCGTAGTCGATGAAGAAGGCGGCGCCGCGCTGCAGGCGGTCGGCGAGCGTGCGGATGAAGGCCTCGCTCTGCGGGTGGATTTCGGTCAGGTAGTGGTGTGGACCTTCGATGTCCAGCGGAGGGCGCAGCCCGGTGGGTCGATCGGCCCAGGCCAGCGCACCGTCTTCGCTCAAAACCACGCCGCGCTCGTGCCAGCGGCTGTCGGCCTGCCCGCCCACGCGCACCAGCAGCTGCACCGGCATCGCGTCCAGCACCTCGTTGCCCAGCACCACGCCTTCCATGCGCTCGGGCAACTGGTCGACCCAGCGCACCCGGTCTGCGTGCCGGGCCAGCGCGGTGCGCTGGCGTTCCCGCAAACTGCCCGACAGATCGACGATGGTGTAGCGCTCGGGCGGTCGACCCATGGCCGCCAAAGCGTCCAGCACCTGCAGGGCAAGGGCGCCGGTGCCCGCGCCGAACTCCCACACCTCATGTGTGCCGGTCTCAGCCAAGGCCTGCGCCACCTGGCGCGCCAGCGTGTGGCCAAACAGCGGCGACAGCTCGGGCGCGGTCACGAAGTCGCTGCCCTGCCCGGCTGCGCCCTGGGGCATCTGGCCGAATTTCGGCCGGCTGTTGGCGTAGTACCCCAGGCCGGGCTCGTACAAGGCCATGGCCATGAAGCGGTCGAACGGCAGCCAGCCGCCCGACGCCCGGATGGCCACTTGCAGGCGCTCCAGCAGGGCGCTCGTTAAACTCGGCGCTTCGTTCACAGATGCGGTTTTCACCCCGCCATTGTCCGCCATGCCCAGCGCCACATCCCCCTCCACCAGCGCTCCGCGCACCGTGCTGGTCACCGGCGCGGGCAAGCGCCTGGGCCGCGAGATCGCGCTCACGCTGGCGCGGGGCGGCTGGAACGTGGCGGTGCACCACCGCCTCTCGGCCACCGAGGCACAACAAACCGCCGCCGATTGCGACGCCCTCACCGGCCGCACCGGCAGCGCGCACACCTTCCGCGCCGACCTCGGCGACGAGGCGGCCGTGCGCGCCCTGCTGCCTACCGTGGTGGCGCATTTCGGCCAGGTCGACGCGGTGGTCAACAGCGCCTCGCTGTTCGAACACGACAGCGCACAGACCTTCGGTTTTGCGGCCATGGACCAGCACCTGCACACCAACACCGGCGCCGCGATTCTGCTGGCGCAGGCGCTGCACGCCCACCTGCAGGGCAGCGATCGCCACGGCGCGGTGGTCAACCTGCTGGACCAGAAGCTCTGGAACCAGAACCCCGATTTTTTCAGCTACACGCTGTCCAAAGCCGCGCTCGAAGCCGCCACCACCATGCTCGCCATGGCGCTGGCGCCCAGCGTGCGCGTGGTGGGCGTGGCGCCCGGTCTCACGCTCACCAGCCACCTGCTGAGCGACGACAAGTTCGCCGAACTGCACCAACAGTCGCCGCTGGGCCGTTCGTCCACACCCGAGGATGTGGCCGCCACCGTGGCCTTTGCGCTGGCCAACCGCTCCATCACCGGCACCACGCTGCTGGTGGACGGCGGCCAGCACCTGATGCGCTTCGAGCGCGATTTTTCGCTGATGTGAACAGCGCCCGTTTTCCATGACCACACCCCACCCGCCGCAGACCGGCACCCAGATCCTGGCCCTGACCGGTCTGCGTTTTGACGCCAACCTCGGCATCCTGGACCACGAAAAAACCGCGCCGCAACCGATCCAGGTGGACGCCGAACTCAACCAGGGCCAGCAGCCGCTGATGCCGCACGACGACGACATCTCCCACGTGCTCGACTACCGCAAGGTGCGCCAGATCATCATCGACGAGTGCACCGCCGAACACGTGAACCTGCTGGAGAGCCTGATCGGCAAGCTCGCGCGCCGGCTGATGCAGTTGCCGGGCGTGATCGGGGTGCGGGTGAAGATCGCCAAGCTGGAAATCTTTGACGATTGCGAAGTGGCCATCCGCATGGAAAGCGGGCAATGGTGACGTCCAGCCTCAGCCGGTCACGCCACCCACCATCCGCGCCAGCAAGCGGTTGAACTGCTGGGGTTTCTCCAGTTGCGGTGTGTGCCCGCAATCGTTCCAGACCTCAAGTTCGGAGCCAGG
>JALOSH010000283.1 GCA_025458545.1 Hydrogenophaga sp. | reverse complement strand
CGGCGGCCGATCTGGACGCGGTTGCCAGACCAGACGAGGCCGCCTGGCTCGAAATCCGCAAACCGTTCCTACTCTACTGAGCGGTCACAGCCATTTCTGGAAGAACTGGGCCGTGCCCATCGCTGGGTCCAGTTGGTAACCTGCGTAACCGATGCGCGTGTACAGCTTGACCGCCGGCACGTTGCCCGAGAGCACTTCCAGCGTCATCTTCACCGCGCCGCGTTCGCGGGCCATGGTTTCGGCCAGCGCCAGCATTTGCTCGGCAATGCCGCGCCCACGGTGGCTGGCCAGCACCGCCACGTCGTGCACATTGACCAGCGGCTGGCACTTGAAGGTGGAGAAACCTTCGATGCAATTGACCAAGCCCACCGGCGTACCGCCATCAAATGCCAGGATGCTGAAGGCATGCGGGCGCGCGGCCAGTTCGCGCACCAGATTCGCTCTCGCAAAGTCGGACAGCGGCTCGCCGCCACCGGCCGGATCGCTCGCGTAAGCGTCCAGCAGCATGACGATGGCCGTCGCATCGGCCGGGTCGGCGTAGTCCGCCCGGCGCACCGAGAAAGCGGCCGCCATCAGCCCGCCTTCACCGCAGCCACCAGCCGCTCCGCACAGGCCAGCGCCTGATGTGGGTCTTGCGCCTCGACCATCACGCGCAGCAGGGGCTCGGTGCCGCTGGCACGGATCAGCACCCGGCCGGTCTCGCCCAGCTCGGCCTCCACGGCCTTCGTCTCGGCGGGCAGCAGCGTGTTCGCCTTCCAGTCTTGCCCGGGCTGCAAGCGCACATTGAGCAGCGTCTGCGGGAACAGGGTCACGTCGGCCAGCAGTTGCGCCATGGTTTGGCCACTGTCCACGCAGGCGTTCAGCACCTGCAAGGCCGACACCAGGCCATCGCCCGTGGTGTGGCGGTCCAGCACCAGCAAGTGGCCAGAACCTTCACCCCCGAGCGTCCAGCCGTGGCGCTCCAGTTCTTCGAGCACGTAGCGGTCGCCCACCTTGGCGCGCACGAACTTCACACCCTTTTTCTTGAACGCCACTTCCACCGCCATGTTGGTCATCAGCGTGCCCACCACGCCGGGCACATCGATGTCGCGCGCGATGCGGTCGGACGCGATCAGATACAGCAGTTCGTCGCCGTTGAACAACCGACCGCTGGCGTCCACCATCTGCAGGCGGTCGGCGTCGCCGTCGAGCGCCACGCCGTAGTGCGCGCCGTGTTCTTTGACGGCGGCCACCAGCGCTTCAGGGTGGGTAGCACCCACGCCCTTGTTGATGTTCAGACCGTCGGGCGAGCAGCCGATCTTGACGACCTCGGCACCGAGTTCGTGGAACACATCGGGCGCGATGTGGTACGCCGCCCCGTGGGCACCGTCCACCACGATCTTCAAACCCTTGAGCGTGAACTGGTGCGGGCAGGTGCTCTTGCAGAACTCGATGTAGCGACCCGAGGCGTCGTCCATGCGGCGGGTCTTGCCCAGGGCTGCCGAATCCACCCACACCGGGGCTTCTTCCAACGCGGCTTCCACCGCCCGCTCCCAGTCGTCGGGCAGCTTGTTGCCCATGGCACTGAAGAACTTGATGCCGTTGTCGGCAAACGGGTTGTGGCTGGCGGAGATCACCACCCCCAGGCTGGCGCGCTGCGCGCGCGTCAGGTAGGCCACCGCCGGGGTCGGCACCGGGCCCAGGAGCACCACATCGACACCGGCGGAATTGAAGCCCGATTCCAAAGCACTTTCCAACATGTAGCCAGAAATGCGGGTGTCCTTGCCAATCAGCACGGTGGGGCGCTTCTCGCTGCGCTTGAGCACACGCCCCACCGAGTGGGCCAGGCGCAGCACAAAATCGGGCGTGATGGGCGCCTGACCAACGGTGCCACGGATGCCGTCGGTGCCGAAATATTTGCGGGTCATGGGAGAAACTCCTCTGTGTTGTTCTATGTTGTTCTTGTGGTCGGAAGGATGGCCGGAACGTCAAAGACACCTGTGGGAGGTGCCATGCACATTATCGGTGCCCGCAATGGGACTCAGCAGGCGCCCATGGCCTGCCAGACGCGGATCGCGTCAACCGTTTCCCGCACGTCGTGCACCCGCACCACCCGCGCGCCCCGCTCCACCGCCAGCACGGCGGCCGCCACACTCGCCGCAACCCGGTCTGTCGCCAGCTCGCGCCCGGTGACCAATCCCAGAGAGGACTTGCGCGACCAGCCCGCCAGCAGCGGAAAGCCCAGGGCCAGGAGCTCGGATTGACGGGCCAGCAGGCTGAAGTTCTGCACCACGGACTTGCCAAAACCAATGCCCGGGTCGAGCACGATGCGGTCTGGTGCGACACCCAAGGCCCTCAGCGCAGTCGTGCGCTCTCCCAGAAAGACCGCCACCGGGGCCAGCACATCACCCTCCATGGGCGCCACCTGCATGGTCTGCGGATCGCGGTGCATGTGCATCAGGCAAACGCCACACGACGGATGGGCGGCCACCACCTGAAGAGCATCACCCCGACGCAGCGCCCAGATGTCGTTCACGATGTCAGCCCCCGCGTCCAGCACGGCGCGCATCACCTCGGGCTTGTAGGTGTCCACCGAGATCGGCACCTGCAGTTTCACCGACTCCCGCACCACGGGCAGCACCCGGGCCAGCTCCTCTTCCAGCGCGACGGCTGGGCTGCCGGGCCGCGTCGACTCACCACCGATGTCCAGGATGTCCGCACCGTCCTTGAGCAGCTGCTCCGCGTGCCGGAGCGCCGACGCGGCATGAGCGTATCGGCCGCCATCGGAAAACGAATCGGGCGTGACATTGACAATGCCCATCACCCGGGGCTGGCCGAGATCGATCTGGAAGCGGGTGGTTTGCCAATGCATGTGGAGGCCCGGAATGAAGAACGGGGCCAGAAGGCCCCGTCGACGAATCAACCGTTGAAGATCACGCGGCCGTGGGCGCCGGATCGGTGCTGACAGCGGGCGTTCCGCCGCTGCCACCGCCACCCACGGACGGGTTGCGCGGCGTCCAGTCTTTCGGAGGACGCGGTGGCTTGCCCGCCATGATGTCGTCGATCTGTTCGGCGTCGATGGTTTCCCATTCCAGCAAGGCGTTGGCCATGGCGTGCATTTTGTCGCTGTGGCCTTCGATCAAATCGCGCGCCAGCTTGTACTGCTGGTCGATGATGCGGCGCACCTCGCCATCCACCTTTTGCATGGTCTGCTCGCTCATGTTGGTGGTCTTGGTCACCGAACGGCCGAGGAACACCTCGCCTTCGTTCTCGGCGTACACCATCGGTCCCAGGGCGTCGGTCATGCCGTAACGCATCACCATGTCGCGGGCGATCGAGGTGGCGCGCTCGAAGTCGTTGCTCGCGCCGGTGGTCATCTGGTTCATGAACACCTCTTCGGCGATACGGCCACCGAACAGCATGCTGATCTGGTTGAGCATGTAGTCCTTGTCGTAGCTGTAGCGGTCCTGAGCGGGCAGGCTCATGGTCACACCCAGCGCGCGACCACGCGGGATGATGGTGACCTTGTGCACCGGGTCGCATTTGGGCAAGAGTTTGCCGATCAGCGCGTGGCCCGACTCGTGGTAAGCCGTGTTCTTGCGCTCTTCCTCGGGCATCACCATGCTCTTGCGCTCGGGGCCCATGAAGATCTTGTCCTTGGCTTTCTCGAAGTCTTGCATCTCGACCACGCGCGCGTTGCGGCGGGCCGCCATGAGC
>JALOSH010000026.1 GCA_025458545.1 Hydrogenophaga sp. | reverse complement strand
AGTGCCAGCAGGTAGGCATCGGTGATCTGGCGGTGGCCGTGCAGCCGCGAGAAGTCGATCGCCGCCTCGTCGAGCACCGACACGTCGTCGGGCCAGAAAGCGTGGTCCACGGCCTCGGTGAGGGCACGCAGGCCCTCGGCCACCTGGCCCGGCGTGGTCCGGTGGGTGGCCGAATAGCCCGGCGCGCTGAGGATGCGCACGACCCCGTTCTCGACGATCGGGCAGGTGGCGATGCGCCGATCCTGGGCGTCGAGCCATTCATTGGCGCGGCGCGAGAACACGTGTGCGTCGTCGAGGAGGGCGATCAGGACGTTGACGTCGAGCAGCGCACGCATGGCGGCAGGGCGCTGAGGCGGGTCGCTCAGACGCCTTCGGCGTCCATCAACCGGCGCACGTGTTCCACGGTGACCACTTCCTTGCGCGCCGGCAACACGGCGAAGCGGCCGCCGCGGCCCGCCCGGGCCTGGCCGGCGGGAACTGCCGGGCGCTGCAGCGCCTCGCGCGCGAGTTCGGAGATCACCGAGCCCAGCGAGCGCTTCTCCCGCGCGGCGTGCGCCTTGGCGGCGATGAGCACGTCGTCGTCCAGGTCGAGGGTGGTGCGCATGGTGGTCCGATGACTTGATGCGATCGCATCATAGCATCCAACGGGGCGTCGATTCCCGCGTCAGCCGGGCTCAGGCCCTCAACGCCGTCAGCTCCTCATCCAGCATCTTCTTCGCATCGCCAAACAGCATGCGGTTGTTCTCTTTGTAGAAGAGCGGGTTGTCACCCCCGCGTAGCCGCTGGCCATGCTGCGCTTCATCACGATGCTGGTCTTGGCCTTCCAGACCTCGAGCACCGGCATGCCGGCGATGGGGCTGGTGGGGTCGTCCTGCAAAGCAGCACTCACGACGTTCGGTTATCGCGACTACCAGCACCTTCAGCCTGAGTGCACCTTCTCTCGCTGCTCGGCATTACTCAACTGCTGGTCAATCTCTTCCGGAATCCGCGCGCGATCCTTCAGCAGAGCGAAGTACCACCTCCCGAACCGCCCGTCCTGATTGACGGCAGACACCCATCGTTGAGCTGCCGCCTGCTTTTCGGCCAGTCGGTCGTCATGCCCCTTGGTCTCCACGATCACGTACCGCTCGCCTTCCCCGTGAAGTCGCACGATGAAGTCGGGCAGGTAATCGTGACCCGTGCCAGAGTGCAGGTACGGGATCGCGAATCCCAGCCCGCTGTTCTTGACGAAGCTGCGCACCAGCGGATGCTGGTCCAGCGCATACGCAGCAATGCGCTCCCACTGAGAGTCCGGCACCACGTAGTTGACGTGGCTCTTGAGGACGGCAAAGGGCTCCTTGCGGGTGGCGTACTCCACATCCGCCGTACTGCCGGGACCTCGGTGCTGCTCCAGCCTCACTCGCTCTCGCCCGCCTCCCGCCGGCTGCAGGGCCGTCAGCAGCCGCTCGAACATCCAGCCGTAGTACGGCGCCAGAAAGGCGTCGGCCACGTCAGCAGGCGAGTGCGCCTGCACCTTGTGTTCGACGTAGTAACGAACCAGCTTCACGAACTGCGGGAACAGCACGCTCGGGTGTGGCGCCTGCCGGTTCGCCGCACCGCTTGCTGAGGCGTCGGTTGCCAATGCACCGTAGGCTCGCACCAACTCGCGCGCCAGTTCAGCCATGCGCGTCTGCAGCCGATGAGCCTGTCGGTAAGCAGCCAACGTGGCCGTGTCGAGCTTGCCGGGTCCAAACAAGGTCGGGCGCCCCTGGTTGGTGGGCAGCCCGGCCTTCATCTGCACTTCCAGCGGAATCTGGGACGGGTCGATGCTCAAGGCAGGGACGACGTCCCAATCTGCGATGCCAACTTCAGCGCTAGGCTCAAACGCATAGCCTTCCACCCGCGGAAACCGGATCTCAAGGTCCGCGCGCTCGGGCAGCGCACGCACCCGCCAGGTTTGCACCGGCGGCTTGGGCACGCCGCCCTGGTTGGCCTTGAAGGGCACCACCTGAAACGGCACTCCGAAAACCTGGGCCACCTCTTCGCCCAGCCGCTCCTCGGTACCTTCGCCTTCGGTGTCGTAACTGGCGCGCCGCAAGCCGCGGCCAACCACCTGCTCGCACAGCAGCTGCGACATGAACGGGCGCAAGCCCACGATGTGCGTCACCGTGTTGCAGTCCCAGCCCTCGGTGAGCATGCCCACGCTGATGATGGCTCGCACATCGCGGCCGGGTGGGTGCAGCGGCCGGCCCAGCTTCTGCGCCAGCGCCAGGAAGCCATCCGGATAGATGGGGCTCCCTTGGCGGTCGCGCGGCCAGTCAAGCCGACCCACCGTGTCGAGCGTGAAGCGCATCCAGGCGTTCAGGTCGGACTTGGCTTCGCCCGAGTCCGTCTCGGCCATCACGGTCGAGTCCACGCGGATGGTGTTGATCACACCGTCGCTGTTGCGAAAGTCCGCCAGGCCTGCGCTCGGCACGCCGGGTGGCGGCTGATCTTCCGCCAGCCAGTCGAACATCAGCTTGGCCAGCCGCGTGTTCTTGCACACGGCAATGAACACCGGCGGTCTTGCGTCGACGCTGTTGGACTTCCACTGCTCCGCCAACTTCTGCCAGAGCCCGCCCAGCATCACGATGGGCGTGTGTGCGTAGCGCAAGATGGCTTCGGGCTTGGCCGGGCTCTTCTTGCCGCCGCGCTCGGCCGGCTTGAGCTGCGGCAGGATCCAGCGCCAGATGTTGAAGTAGCCCGGGATCGACTGGCCCGACATGTCGCGCACCGCGAACTGCGGAATCTTCGTCAGGCCCGATTCGATGGCCTCCATCAGATCAAAGCTCGACACCACCCACGGGAACGGCCGGTTGGCCTGGTCCCCCACCCGCCCCAGGAAGTAGGGCGTGGCCGAAAAGTCGATGCAGGCGTTGATGCCCACGTGGCGGTGAATGCGGTCCAGACCCTCCACCCAGACCGTGGCTTCCTTGTAGTAGTCGTCCAGGCCCTCGTCGTCGGCCTCTTCAAAGTCGTCCGGCTCGTCGGTCTGCAGCCGGTAGGCGTGGTGCGCTTCGTCATTGAGCACCAGCACGTTGGCGCGCCGGCCCGGCTTGATGCGCAGCACCCGGTCGAGCCAGTGCGCATCGCTCTCCACAAAGCGCGTGCTGGCCACCTGCGCCCGCACGAGCGAGCCGCTGTCGTCGCGCTCCTCCTTGCGCACCTCCAGCAGGCCCGCCGCCACCTGGCGCTGGTAGTCGGCCAGGGTCAGGTAGCGCGTTCCGCGGGCCGTGGTGGTCTTGTCGCCGATGCGCACGGTCTCCAGCACGCTCAGCTCGCGCCCCGTGCGCACCACCTTGGCGGAGGTCCCGCCCACCTTGTTGCCGTCCTGCAGCGCAAACACGTGCCAGTTCATCACCACCACGCGGCCTTGGGTCAATGGCGCCATCAGGTGCGGCGGCACCAGGTCGCGGCTGCGGTACAGGCTGGCTTCGCCCAGAGCGGGGTCCAGCTCGGCAAGCCGGTTGCGGATGGTCACGTTGGGGCACACCACCACCACCGTGTCGCTGAACAGCCGGGCGCGGCTCTTGTCCTTGCCGCCCGCCACCTTGTTGAGGATGCTCCAGGCGGCCAGCATGCCCATCACGGTGGTCTTGCCGCTGCCGGTGGCCATCTTGCAGGCATAGCGCAGGAAGGCCTTTGCACCGTCGGCCTTCTGCTTGTCGGACGGCTCGTCCAGCGGCACGTGGATGCCATGCAGGAAGTCCTGCCGAGCCTCGGTGAGGAAGATCACCGTCTGCGCCGCCTCCAGCTGCGCGAAGAACAGCCGCTTCTCGCGCCCTTCACGCTGCCAATAGGCCAGCAACTCGAGCGTGAGCTTCGATGCCCCCGGGGACCCGGCTTGCAACCACTGCGCCAGCCGCTCACGAATGCGCGACACCAGCAGCAGCTCAATCTGGTAGCCCACGTCTTCGTCCAGGCCCTCGTGCGCCGTGTCGTGGCTGGGTGGTCGGTAGTGGTAGACCGGCTTGCGCCGGCCGGCCACCAGCTGCGGCAGCGTGCCTTCCTCGATGTGCCAATGCTGCTGCGGCGCCAGGAACGGCGAGTTGACGATCGGGCTGTCGACCTGGAAGTCAAACATGCGCCACCCCAAAGGCCTGCTTGATCTGGCCCAGGCGCTCCACGATCTCGGGGTGCACCTCATCGGGTTCGAACAGCGACGCGATCTCGAAGTATTCGCGCTTGGGCACGTTGTTCAGTCCCGCCGCCTGAAGCAGGGCCGGCAACAGCGTCTTGCTCACGGGCTCGGTGCGGAAGAAGCCTTCCACCAGCGGCACCGGGTTCGCCGGGTCGGCCACAAACGCCGGCTGCAGCACGCGCGTCAGCTCGTCCGTCAGGGCCTGCACCGCTGCTTCCGCCAGCGCACCGCCGCCTGTGCGCCGCTCCACGTAGCGGCGCAGCACGGCGGGATGCACGAGGTAGCTTTCGATCTCGTAGCGCCGCCAGCGCAGGCGCTGCATCCGCTCGGCATCACCCGTCACGATGTCGGCCGTGGCCCGGTTCCTGGCGTCACCGTCCAGCAGCTCCAGCGCGGGCAGGTCGGCCCGAACCAGCTTCAGCATCGCCCAGTGCTGCTGCGCGGTGAACTGGCCCAGGCCTTCGGGCAGCGGTGCCTGCGATGACTTCGTCACCAGCTCGCGCGACAACAACTGGAGCGCCACGTCATCGCCCAGCACCTGCGCGAAGGCCTTCAGCAGATCGACATCGGTGAAGTCCTCGGTGTAGAGCACACCGCGCGCACCTTCGGCCTCCAGCAGCTCGCTGTGGGTCACGGCGCCAAGCGCTTCGCCGGCCAGGCGGCGCAAATCCTCCGAGGCCAGGCGCGGCGTGCCGAACATCAGGTACAGCTCGCGCGCCTCCACGTGGTTGACGATCATCTCCGAGTGTGTGGCCACGAACAGCTGCGCCTGATTGCCGGCCACCAGCAGCCGCAGCTCGCTGTAGATCGAACGCTGAAGCAGCAGGTGCAGGTGCGCGTCGGGCTCGTCGATCAGCAGCACGCGCAGGTGCCCGTCGGCACCGCGCGACTGCGTCACCAGCAGCGTCAGCAGCAGCAGCACTTGCAAGAAGCCGCTGCCGGCGCTGGCCACGTCGAACAAGGGCGCATCGTCGGCCAGGCCCTGGCGGTACTCGCACACCAGCTCGGCGCCACTGCGCGGTGGCGCCAGCCGGCACGAGAACAGCCGCTCCATCGTGGCATTCAGCTTGCGCCAGCCGGCGTCGTCCTGGTGGGCGATGAACAGCAGGTTGCGCAACACCTCGCCGGGCCGGCCTTGCGCCAGCGCGGAGTCGATGGCCTCCTGGTCGGCCAGCCGGGCCTCGGCCCGCGCCAGGCCCGACATGGCCGGGATGAAGGTCGGGCGGAACGCCAGCCGCGCGTCCTGCAGCACCGCGCCCGCCACGTCGGCCTTGGGCCGCACCTGCATCGAGCCGGCACTGTGGTAACGGAACTCCAGCGTCACCATCGGCAGGCCATCCACCTGCAGGCCGATCTCGAAGGTCTGCGCGCGCTGCCGGTCCGTCCACAGCAGCTCGAACGAGCGCACGGCCACGGCCGAGAAGTTCAGGCGTTCCAGCTCCTGCCACGAAAAGCCGTTGCGCCGCGAGTTGAAGTTGTTCAGCTCCTTCCAGCGGCGGAACCCCAGCTCCCAGGCCGCGATGGCCTGCAGCAAGGTGGTCTTGCCGGTGTTGTTGGGCCCGGCCAGCACCACGTGGTCGGGCAGGTTGAACTCGGTGTCGCGCCAGCGCTTGAAGCCGCGCAAGGCGAGCCTGCGGATCACGTTGCGCCCTCCAGCTTCTTCACCACCATCAGCTCGTTGCCACGGTCGTCGATCACCTTCACCGCGATCTGCCCGTGCAGGCCCGCGGTGAACGGGGCCGAGGTGTCGCCCGCCAGGTGCGCCCAGACGCTGTCGTCGAAGTCGGTCTTCAGCGCGCGCTTCAGGTTGTCCCAGGCCTGAGTGCGCGGGAAGAAGGCCTGCGCCACGCGGAAGACCAGGCCGTTGTAGTCGGTGTCCAGAAACCAGGCGGGCACGTCCAGGCCGCTGCGCTTGTCCAGGCCCATCGTCACGGGGTCGAACACGTCCAGGCCGTGCAGCGTCACCTGGTAGTGCGCTTCGTTCTTGGCGGCACCCGCAGGCGCGGGCACGGTGGCCAGGCGCACGTCGGGCTGGCCGCAGACGCTGAAGATCTGCGACGAGCGCATGTTCTTCAGCAGGTCGCCCATCAGGATGTCGGGCGTGGCCTGCACGTAGGTGGTGGGCATGCCCATGGCCGAGTATTCGCCGATGCTCTGCCGCGCCTTGGGTTCGATGGCAAAGCCGATCACGTACAGGTGCGCAAAGCCCTTGGCCGTGGCCTCCTGCCAGGCGTTGAGCACCGCCACCTCGGCGATGGCGCCGTGCTCGGGGCCGAACAGCAGCGCCACCGGCTCACCTAGTTTCAGCGCCAGGCCGCCGTTGTCGGCATCGGCCTCGGCGATGGCGGCGTCGAGCGCGCTGCCGCTGGCCGCCGCCGGCCCCGTGGCGCTGCTGGCCACGGCCTCGGCCGAGAGGTACAGCGTCTTGGCCGGGCGGCGAATGCCGCTCAGCTGCACCGCCTTGCCCCCGGGCAGGTGCAGCACCGGCGAGGCGCGCAGCACCTCCACCATGCGGGTGACGAAGTCTTGCGCGGCGTCTTGCTGCGGGTCGGCCGGTGGCGCCTCGCCGTCGAAGTTGCTGGCCGTGGGGATGGTGGCCTCGAACACGAAGGGGCCGCAGACGCGGGTGATGCCGGGCACGGGCTCGGGGCGATCCACCAGCACCTCGTACTTGGGCGGCTCGCCGTTGGCGATGGAGCCCAGGGTGATGTGCGGCACGATGCCGCCGACGTGCTCGCCCTTGCGGTTCTTCTTCTCGCGGTAGACAAAGCCACCAGCCGGGCCGCGCGCGGGCTCCTTGAGCTCGTGGAAGGTGAAGGTGCTGGTGAGCAGCCGCTGCCGCGCCAGCGCCAGCGGCACGCGCGAGGTGTCGATGGTGATCCAGCGCCGGCCCCAGCTTTCGGCCACCACGGCGGTGGTGCCGCTGCCGCAGGTGGGGTCGAGGACGAGGTCGCCGGGGTCGGTGGTCATGAGCATGCAGCGCTCGATGGCCTTGGGGGACGTTTGAACAACGTAGAGCTTTCCGTCGGCGAAGCCACTTTGCCGCGTGTCCTCCCAGATGTCTGTGCGTTGCTTGAACGGGAAATCGTCGAGGTAGCGAATGAAGGTCAACGTGTTTCCGACAGCAAGCAACCGCTTTGCAGCGCTGAGGCGTTCTAGGCCCTGTGCATGCGTGCTGAAAGTTCGCGTGCCAGGCGTGTAGCGCTTGCCCTCGAACACGAACTCACGGACGTCACCATCTCCAGGTGGCCGGGCACTTGTCAGCGGACTAGGCCGGAAAGCACGAGCGCCTTCTGGCAGCAGAACAATGCCTGCTGCCTCCCCTTCAGTCATGCGTCTTCGCTCCCCGTGAGCCAGCTCAACGAATCGGAGGTTGTCGTCATCTTGAATGAGACGAGGCTCAAACAACTGCCTGACCTTCAGGCGTAGTTTGTCCCTTGCGAACCAAAGCAAGCTGTCGTAGGTGTTGTCAAGGATCGATCCACCCTTGCCAGTCGTCTTCCTGAATGCAATCTGGCAGCAAAAGTTGTCCGCCCCGAACACCTCATCCATCACTTCCCGCACATGGTGCAGGTTCTCATCCGAGATCTGCACAAACACCGACCCACTCTCCGTGAGCAGGTCGCGCGCCAGCAGCAGCCGGTCGCGCAGGTAGGTCAGGTAGGAGTGCAGGCCCAGCTCCCAGGTGTCGCGGTAGGCCTTCACCATCTCGGGCTCGCGGGTGAAGCCCTCGTCGTCGTTGTGCGCCACGTCGCGCTTGCGCACGAAGGGCTGGAAGTTGCTGCCGAACCTCACGCCATAGGGCGGGTCGATGTAGATCATCTGCACCTGGCCGCCCAGGTTCTCAAAGTGCAGCAGCGAGTTCATCACCACCAGGCTGTCGCCCAGCACCATGCGGTTTTGCCAGCCGTTGGGGTGCTCGTAGGCCTTCATCAGCTGCTCGGGCAGCGTGCGCTCGGGGTGGCCGAAGAAGTCTGAAATCCAATCCGCCTGCTGCACGCGCCTTTGGCCGGCCACGCTGTCCAGAATGGCCTGCGTCGACAGCCGCTCATGAATGAACAGCGGCAGCGTCGGCACCTCGAAGCTCAGGTGCTCGGCCTTGCCCGCCCAGTTGAGGAAGGGGCGCGACAGCGCCTGCAAGGCGGCCGCCGCGGCCTGCGCGCTGAGCACCGGCTCGGCCTGCAGCTGGGCCACGCGGGCCCGCGCATCGGCCAGCAGCGCCTGCAGCTCGGGACCGGGCGGCGTGGCGGTGGCGCCCTCCAGCCGCGCCTGCAGCTCGGCCAGCGTGGCCTGCATCTGCGCCACCGCGGCCTGAATGCGGGCAATGTGCGCCTCGCCTTGCTCGCGCGCGGGGTGGCCGTCGTCCCATTGCAGCTCGGGCGCGAGCGACGAGTCGTAGCGCCAGGTGGCGGCCGGCTTCTTCTTCTTGAAGCGCGTCTGCGCGCCGGCCTCGGGCCGGATCACCGCCTTGGCTTCGGGGTGCTGGTACGAGGCGGTGCTGGGCGCGGCAGTGGCCGGCGCCGAGGCGCTGGGCGGCGTGGTCTTGGGCGCCTTCTGAGGCTTGCTCTGGGACGTTTGCGTCTTGCGGGTGGCCATGGAAACCCTGGGTTCGATGGTGGCGGCGAGGCACGCCAAGCGTTGCGACTGTAATCAGCCCCCGCACCTGTTCGGCGTGGCCCGCCGCCATGCGCCTGCCCGCAACGCGTTCCAGGGCTTGCGTCAGACGGGTGCCTTCACTACCCTTGCGCCCGTTCAGTGAACAAGCCTGTGGACAACTTTTGAACAAGTTGCCGGGCCAAGGGCCTGCGGCCCGATGAGGAACCCCTTGACGACCCTGCACACCGAGGCCCAGGCCTACGAGCGCACGCTGCCCGAAAACCTGGAGCACCACGCCGGGCAGTACGTGGTGATCCAGGGCGCGAAGGTGGCGCACTTTGCGGGCAGCTACGAGGCGGCGCTCGACTGGGCGTATGAGCAGTTCGGGCTGGACGCGCCGTTTTTCGTGAAGCTCGTGGCCACCGACCACGCCGCCGCGCACTTCACGCGTGACCTCGGGCCGTGCCGCACATAACGGCCAGCTTCAACAGCAGCGGACCGATCGTCGACGTGTGGCTGGCGGCCAGCGCGCCGCGGCAGCGGGCGATGGCGGCGCGGGGGCAGCAGCCAGCACCGCCCATCAAGCTGCAGTTCATCATCGACACCGGTGCCGACACCAGCATGGTGGCCGACCAGCACATGCGCTCGCTGGGCATTGCGCCGCGCGGCGCGCGAGACATCATCACCTCCACCACCGACACCCGGCCGGCCGTGGCGGACACCTACGACGTGCAGCTGAGCATCCGCACCTATGGCGACTCGCCGTTCGTGGTGCCGGCGCTGGAGGTGCTGGGCCGGCCGCTGTTCAACCTGTCGATCGACGGGATGCTGGGGCGCGATGTGCTCAGCCGGGTGGTGCTGGTGCTGGATGGGCCGCGGCAGAGGTTTCGAATTGAGTACTAAGGGTAGTGGTGGCGTTGGCGCTTGGCCAGGCGAATCAACCGCGAGCCGGTCGTTGGCTTAGTAGTTTCCGAACCTGCGGGTGATCGGACGCCGTGTCGATCAGGCGCTGCGTCAGCGCCTGGAGTTCGGTTTCCGCCGCGGCGTCACCCGCTTGGGCCAGGCGCTGAAGCGGCACCCGCATCCGGATCAGGTTGTCTAGGGTGTCGCCGTGTGCTGCCGCCCAGCGTCGACAGGCGTCCAGCGCCAGACGCCAGTGAGTGACGGCATCGGCCGGCCGGTCCAGCTCGCGCAGCACGTCGCCCAGCCGCTCGTGCGAAACCGACAGGTTGAGCAACACAAACGGGGTGTCGCCCAGCGCAAGCCTCAGCGACTGGCGCAGCGCTAGGCTTTCCGCAAAGGCTTGGTGCGCCTCTTCCAATCGGCTCAGGTCGCCCAGCACGTCGCCCAGTCGCTCGTACGAGAGCGACAGGTCGCCCAACACCTTCGGCGTGTCACCCAGCTTTCGCCTCAGCGACTCGCGCAGCGCTAGGCTGTCTGCAAGGGCCTGGCGCGCCTCTTCAGGACGGCCCAGATCGCGAAGCACCTCACCAAGCAAGTGATTACTGACCGCTAGGTCATGCAGCACCTCTGGCGTATCACCCAGCGCTCGCCTCCGCGCCTCGTTAAGCGTAAGACCATCCGCAAAGGACTGGCGGGCTTCTTCTGGTCGGCCCATATCGCTCTGCACCCCGCCCAGCTTGTTGTGCGAGACCGAAAGGTCGCGCACCACTTGTGGCGTGTCACCCAGCACCCGCCTCAGCGCCTCGCTCAGCGCCAGGGCTTTAGAAAAGGCCTCGTAAGCCTCTTCTGGCCGACCCAGATCACGCAGCACTTCGCCCCGCCTAGAGTGCGAGGCCAACAGGCCGCGCAATACCAGCGGCGTGTCGCCCAACTGTCGCCTCAGGGCCTTGCGAAGCGCCAAGCCTTCGGCGAAGGCTTGATAGGCCTCTTCCAACCTGCCCAGTCCCAGCAGCACGTCGCCTAGTTGGTCCAGCAAGAGCGACAGATCGCTCAGGACTTGCGGTGTGTCGCCCAGCCCTCTCCTTAGCGCCTCGCGTATCGCCAAGGCTTCGGCCAAGGCTCGGCGGGCCTCTTCGTCCCGCCCGAGGTCGTACAGAACTCCACCCAGCCTCTCGTACGAGATTGAAAGGTCGCGCAGCACCTCCGGCGCGTCGCCCAGCGTAAGCCTCAGCGACTGGTTCAGCGCAAGGCCTTCCGCGAATGCCTGGCGCGCATCTTCCGGCCGGCCCAGATCGCGCAGAACGTCGCCTAGCTTGTCCTGCGAGACCGACAGGTCGCGCAGCACTTGAGGCGTGTCGCCCAGCGAAAGCCTCAGCGACTCGCGCAGCCCTAGGCTTTCCGCGAAGGCTTGGCGCGCATCTTCCGGCCGGCCAAGATCGCGCAGCACGTTGCCTAGCCGCTCGTACGAGATCGACAGATCACGCTGCGCATCCGGCTCGCCAGTAACCGCAGCGCGGGCGGCACGGCGCAGGGCCGCCTTCGCGATCCGCAGTGCGGCTTGCACTCGCCCGTCCTCCAGGGCCCGATCCACGATCCCGAACAAGTCCCAGAGCGAAGCACCTCGTGGCACCTTCACGGCCTGACCACTGCGGCGCCTCGGCTCTCTCTCGGCCCGCGCCGCCTGGCCGGCCTCACGCTGATCCGCAAGTCGATCAACACTCACCGCCACGCGCACATCGCTGCTCACCAGCAGGGGGTTCATGGCCCGCATTGACCAGAGGTCCGGCGCCCCAGCCACTAGCGCCTGTTTCTGCGTCTCGGGCCACAGCAGCAACAAGCGAGCGCCGGCCTTGCGCAGCGGCTCGCGCCGCTGGTTGATCCAGGGCACCAGCTCCAGAATCAGTTCGCGCCGGACTTTGCTGGAACAGTCGACCACCAGCGTGTCGCCGGGTCGGCTCTCGGCGATGGCCGCGTCGAGGACTTGCAGCCAAGCCGAGCGCTGCTGTGCCAGGTCGGGTGCCACCGGCGCCGTGGTCTCGGGCCAAGGCAATTCGCGCCAACGCCAGGCCCGCCCCCGCCAGGCCTCGGCCAGCGCCTCGCGCGCGCCGCGGCCCACCGCCTCGTCGGCCACCAGCAGCGGCACGAACAGGAAGCCGGGCTGAAGCTCGAACTGTCGGCGCAGCGGCGCCAGCTTGCGCCAGCCCGACAGCGCCAGGCTCATGGTGCCGGCGGGGCCCCGGCAGCCACACGCACGGCATCGCGCAACAGTGGGTGCACGTCGTACCAGTCGGTGCCGTTGCGGTAGAGCAGTACCCGCTTCTCTGCCAAGTCGCTCATGACGCTGAACCAGTCGTCTTCAGTGTCAACCTGTGGCTCCTTGTTCGCCAGCACGGCGGCCAGCCGCTGCGTGGTGTCTTTGGCCAGCGGCAGGTAGGCGTTGCGCCAGTCGTCGAACACGGCGTCGACGATCGTGTCGTCGATGGGCAGCGTGGGTGCGTCGAAGGCAAACAGCGCGGCCAGCTTTAGAAGGCGCAGGAGGTCACGGAGGTCGCCCCCACAGCCGAGGATGACGCGCTGCAGCTCGGCATCACCCACGAAGCGGCGGCGACCTTCAGCGCCGCCGCAGCGGCGGTTGATCAGGTCGGTCAGCTGCGCCAGCATGGGCTCGTCGGGCCGCTCGGTGCGGTCCAGGTAGACGTGCGCGCTGGTCAGCTGGTACAGGCGCGCGGCGCCCACCACGGCCAAAACACCCGGCGCCAGCTTGGGCAGCAAGGGGGGCACCGAGTAGATGGTCTGCCAGCCTGGCAGCCGCATGGCGTCGGTGTGCTCCTGGAACACGGCGCGCAGGCTCTTCAAGATGGGGTCGTCTTTGCCGCGCCGACCACCAAAGTGCTCGAGAGAGTCGACGATGAGCACGCGCTGCGCACGGCCGGACTCCTGCGCCAGATGCTCGAAGAACCGCTGCGTTTGGGCCAAGAACTCGCCGGGGCTGGCTTCGAACCGTTGCCGCAACTGGTCTCGGAACCCAGAGCGCTGTCGCAGGTTCAGCTTGACCACCTTCAGGTCAAACTCACCCAGGCCCACCTCGGCGCCGAGCAGCCCCTTCAGCCCGTCCCAGATGCGTGCCGCTGGTGAGTCCCAGTGGAATTGCCCGGCCATGTCCTCGAGCAAGCCCATGGCCATCGCGAGCAAGAGGTCGGCGAAGTTCAGTTCCTGCTCGGGGTTCAGGTAGTCGGTGATGTTGACCACTGAGACGAACCGGGTCGGCGACCGCAGATCGCCGGCTAGGCGCCGCAGCTCGGTGCTCTTGCCTGAGCCCACGGTGCCCGAGAACAGATAAATGTGGTGGCCGCCCTCGGCGCCCTGGATCTCGCGGCGCAGCTGGCCCAGGGCCCCTCCGAACTTGCCGGGGTGAAGGTTGTCGACGTACAGGCGCTTGAAGTCCCCGCCTGGATCGGCGGGATCCAGTGGGTCGGTGCTCGACAGCGCCTTGACGATGGGCGTGAGCAGCGCTTCGTTCATGGTGTGTTCAGTGTAGTAGCCCTGGGATCGGGCTTCGTCCTCGGGTGGCGCGCAACCCGAGGCTCACGCCCTCAACGCCCCCAGCACCTCATCCAGCATCTTCTTCGCATCGCCAAACAGCATGCGGTTGTTCTCTTTGTAGAACAACGGGTTGTCCACGCCCGCGTAGCCGCTGGCCATGCTGCGCTTCATCACGATGCTGGTCTTGGCCTTCCACACCTCGAGCACCGGCATGCCGGCGATGGG
>JALOSH010000282.1 GCA_025458545.1 Hydrogenophaga sp. | reverse complement strand
CCCTGGACCAGAACCTGTCCGAACTGGTCAAGCGCAACGTGATCAGCCCGATCGAAGCGCGCAGCAAGGCCAAAATTCCGGAAAACTTCCCCGGGTAGATGAACACCCCCCGTTGCTTGCTCGCTGCGCGTAGCCGCATACCCCCCAGGAGGCAACGCATGCGGCCCGGCAAAGCCGGTTCCGCCGCGTTCTCGGTTCAGGGCATCGCTGGGGTGGCGGATTTGAACAGTCGGAACAGAAAAGGGTAACTCCTCATGGAACGCGATCAGGCATCGAAATTCATCAACGATCTGCTCAAGCTGATGCTCAGCCGCAGCGGCAGCGATCTGTTCATCACGGCCGACTTTCCTCTCGCCTCAGCCGCTGAACGCCACACACACGCTGGCGCTGGCGCGCGCGATCATGAACGACAAGCAGGCGGCCGAGTTCGAGCGCACCAAGGAGTGCAATTTCGCGATTTCGCCGCCGGCCATTGGCCGTTTCCGTGTCAGCGCCTTCATCCAGCAAGGCAAGGTCGGCATGGTGCTGCGAACCATCCCCGCCGTGCTCCCCACCATCGACAAACTGGGCCTGCCGCAGGTGATGAAAGACGTGGTGCTGTCCAAGCGCGGGCTGTGCATCCTGGTCGGCGCCACCGGCTCGGGCAAGTCAACCTCGCTGGCCGCGATGGTGGACTGGCGCAACGAGAACACCCATGGCCACATCATCACCATCGAAGACCCGGTCGAGTTCGTGCACCCGCACAAGAACTGCGTGATCACGCAACGCGAAGTGGGCCTGGACACCGACAGCTGGGAAGCCGCGCTGAAGAACACGCTGCGCCAGGCGCCCGATGTGATCCTGATGGGCGAGATCCGCGACCGCGAGACCATGGAGCACGCGATCCAGTTTTCGGAAACCGGACACCTCTGCCTGGCCACGCTGCACGCCAACAGCGCCAACCAGGCGCTGGACCGGATCATCAACTTCTTCCCGGAAGAACGCCGCGCGCAGCTGCTGATGGATCTGTCGCTCAACTTGCGTGCCCTCATCTCCCAACGCCTGATCCCACGCCAGGACAACAAAGGGCGACACGCGGCGGTGGAGGTCATGCTGAACTCACCACTGATTTCCGACCTGATCTTCAAGGGCGAGGTGGCCGAGATCAAGGAGATCATGAAGAAGAGCACCCAGATGGGCATGCAGACCTTCGACCAGGCGCTGTTCCACGCCTTCGAGGCCAACCTCATCACCTTCGAAGACGCCCTGCGCAATGCCGACTCGCTCAACGATCTGCGTCTGCAGATCAAGCTCAACAGCCAGCGGGCCAAGACGGTGGACCTGGCAGCGGGCACCGAGCACATGACGATTGTCTAGAGAAGCACCCCCGCCGGGCTTCGCCCGACCCCCTCAAGGGGGCAACGCGGTGCGGCCCGGCAGAGCCGGTTCCGCCGCGTTCTGATACAGACACTTCTCGCCCCGCTGCGCGGCCATTCACTGACCGACTTCCCTTCTCTCTTCCAGGACCTCTCCCATGAGCAGCATCGCCGCCAAAACCTACGAGTCCGTTGCGCCCAAAAAGGTCGCATTCCTTGGTCTGGGCGTCATGGGTTTTCCCATGGCTGGGCACTTGGCGAAGGCAGGGCACTCGGTGACGGTCTACAACCGTTCGCCGGCCAAGGCGCAGGCCTGGGTGGCCGAGTTCGGCGGTGCAGCCCAGTCCACGCCGCGCGAGGCAGCGGCAGGCGCCGACATCGTCTTCGCCTGCGTGGGCAACGACGACGATCTGCGCTCGATCACATTGGGGACCGACGGCGCCTTCTCGGGCATGGCGCCGGGCGCGGTGTTTGTTGACCACACCACCGCGTCGGCCGACGTGGCGCGGGAGCTGTACGCAGCCGCGAAAAACCTCGGGCTGGCCTTTGTGGATGCGCCGGTGTCGGGCGGTCAGGCGGGCGCCCAAAACGGCCTGCTCACCGTCATGTGCGGTGGAGATGCGCCAGCCTTTGCGGCGGTGCAGCCCACCGGCATGGCTTTCTCACGCGCCTTCACGCTCCTGGGCGAGAGCGGTGCAGGTCAGCTGACCAAGATGGTCAACCAGATTTGCATCGCCGGGCTGGTTCAAGGCCTGTCGGAAGCGATTGCCTTCGGCCAGAAAGCCGGGCTGGACATGGGCCAGGTGCTGGACGTGATCGGCAAGGGCGCGGCGCAAAGCTGGCAAATGGACAACCGTGGCAAGACCATGGTGGCCGACAAGTTCGACTTCGGCTTTGCCGTGGACTGGATGCGCAAGGACCTGGGGCTGGTGCTGGACGAAGCCAAACGCAACGGCGCCCGGCTGCCGGTCACGGCCCTGGTCGATCAGTTCTACGCCGACGTGCAGGCCATGGGCGGGAACCGGCTGGACACCTCCAGCCTGATCAAAAGGTTGAGGTAGTTCCCTCCCCCCGCGCCGCCTGCGGCGTCACCCCCCAGGGGGCGGCACTGGCGGCCCGGCAAAGCCGGTTCCGCGGTGCCCTGGGCCGCAGACTCCCCTCGGCTCACAGCCTTTGGATTTATCTGACCGGCGCAGCGTTTTGCGCCGGGGCAGGTGCAGGTGCAGGGGTAGGTGCAGAGGCGGGTGCTGCTGCAGGCTGCGGCAGCATGCGGGCCAGCTCTTCTTCGGTGATGAACTCGAACACGCGCACCACGCGCTGCACCCCGGTGGTGTTGCGGGTGATGTCGGTGGCGCGGTCGGCTTCGCGCTGGGTCACCCGACCCATGAGGTACACCGTGCCTCGGCGGGAGACGACCTTGACCGCGTTGGCCGACAGGTCGCGCGCATCGACCATGGCGGTTTTCACGCGGGTGGTGATCAGCGCGTCCGACGAGCGCTGCGTCAGCGAGGACGCGCCCAGCACCGCCAGCTCGTTGACGACGTTGCGCACGTTGTCCACGCCGGCCACGGTTCTCTCGGCCAGCGCCTTGTCTTCCTCGCTCGCCACTTCGCCCGTCAGCAGCACCTGGCGGTTGTAGCTGGTCACGCTGACGCTGCCCCGCTCGCCCAATTGTTCGCGCAGGCGGTTGGCGCCCCTCAGCTCGATGCCCTGGTCTTCCAGCTGGGCGCCCGAGGTGCGGCGGTCGGTGGCGACAAAGACGCTGGTGACGGCGCCACCCACGATCAACGGCGCACAGGCCGAGAGCGTTGCACCGAGGGCGATGGTGCCCAGCACCACGGCGACCAGGCGATGGCGGGAAGAGGACTTGTGGTTCATGTGGGAATCTCCTGTTCAGTGACCAAGGCATCGGGCAGGCCCAGCAGCTGGGCGTCTACACCGTCGCAAATGCAATGCAGCACCAGGTGGTGCACTTCCAGAATCCGGGCTGGCAGATCGTGTGGCACACACACCTGCACATCGGTGTCGCGCAGCAGCTGGGCCAGGCGGCCACCACGCGCGCCGGTGAGCGCCACCACCGTCATGTCGCGCTCGTGCGCGGCTTCCACCGCCGCGATCATGTTGGCCGAGTTGCCGCTGGTGGACAGCGCCAGCAGCACGTCGCCCGCCTGGCCCAGGGCCCGCACCTGGCGGGCATAGATGGCGCGGGCGTCGAAGTCGTTGGCGATGCCGGTGAGCACCGCAGCGTCGGCCGACAGGGAGAACGCGGCCAGCTCGGGCCGCTCGCGTTCGTAACGGCCCACGAAGCTGGCGGCGAAGTGTTGCGCCGAAGCGGCCGAAGCGCCGTTGCCACAGCTGAGCACTTTGCCGCCACCGGTGACGCTGGCCAGCACCGCCGCGGTGGCCGCTTCCACCATGGGCGCCAGCGTTTGGGCGCACTGGTACTTGAGGTCGGCGCTGTCGATGAATTGTTGCTGGATGCGTTGCAGAAGCATGGGGTGATGATAGCGGTGGGGTGGGTTTCAATACGTAGCAGGTGCATCAAAAGCGGCGCGAAGCCAGTCGATGGATGGCGCTTCGGTCGACACCCCATCGCCCTGGATCAGCACCACATCGAAGCGGCATGGGGGTTCTGAGCCAAGCCGCAGCAAAAAGTGCCGTGCCGCGAGCACGATGCGGCGCTGCTTCAGCGCGGTGATGCTGCCACC
>JALOSH010000281.1 GCA_025458545.1 Hydrogenophaga sp. | reverse complement strand
TGCAGGCCAGCCGGATCGGTGCCGTTGAGATCGCGGAAGTAGTCTTCCAGGCTGGCACGCACACAGTCGTGCAGGTTGTTGGGGGTGCTCATGCGGCCAATTTCCAGTGGTCTTCTCGGGTCTTAGTTGTTTCTCGGGCCGAGGCCCAGGCGTCAAAAGTCTCTCGAACGCAGCTCATCTGCGCCTCTGCGGTGGTCAGTGCGTTGATGCGGCCTCGAAACCGCCGCCGCGCCCGTCGGCAGGGGCAGGCCCAGCGCGTACCAGCCCAGGTGCTTGCGCGCGCTGCGCACACCGGTGTATTCGCCGTACAGGCTGTAGTGGTCTTCCAGGTGGTCCAGCAGCCAGGCCTTGACCTCCAGCAGATCGGGCGGTGGCAGCTCCTCACCGGTGGCGAGGAAGTGCGCGATTTCGCGAAAAATCCAGGGCCTGCCTTGCGCGGCACGGCCCACCATGACCGCGTCGGCGCCGGTCCGGCGCAGCACCTCGCGCGCGGCCTGCGGGCTGGTGATGTCGCCGTTGGCCACCACCGGAATCTTCACGCGGCTCTTGATGTGGGCCACGGTGTCGTGCTCGGCGAAGCCTTTGTAGCCCTGCTCGCGGGTACGGCCGTGGACGGTGAGCATCTGCACACCAGCGGCCTCGGCGGCCAGCGCGATCACGGGCGCGTTGCGCACGTCGGTGCACCAGCCGGTGCGCATCTTCAGCGTGACCGGCACGCCGTGCGGTGCGGCGGCGGCCACCACCGCTTCCACGATCCCGATGGCGAGCGCTTCGTCCTGCATCAGGGCCGAACCGGCCCATTTGTTACAGACCTTTTTGGCCGGGCAGCCCATGTTGATGTCGATGATCTGGGCGCCGCGGTCGATGTTGTAGCGCGCGGCGTCCGCCATCATGGCCGCGTCGGTGCCGGCGATCTGCACCGCGATCGGACCGGGTTCGCCGCTGTGGTCGGCGCGACGCGAGGTCTTCAGGCTGTCCTGCAAGTCCGGGCGACTCGTCACCATCTCGCTCACCGCATAACCCGCGCCGAGCCGCTTGCACAGCTTGCGAAACGGCCGGTCCGTCACGCCAGCCATGGGCGCGACGAACAAGGCATTCGGCAGGGTGTAGGGGCCCAGTTGCATGGCGCGGGTGGGGTTCGGGTGGGGTGTGGACGTGCCCCGCGCGACGGCAAAACCGGGACTGGGGATGAGGATTGTATCTGCCTGTTTTTTCAGCAGGCGGAACTTGGCAGATATGCTCACGCCTCCTTCACTGCACCCGTTGCCCATGCCCGACTGGTTGAATTCCTTGCTCCAATGGCTGGCCATGCCCGAGGCGGGACTCGGCGCCTTGCTGGTCATCTCGTTCCTGTCGGCCACGCTGTTGCCGATGGGTTCGGAGGCCGCGCTGTTCGGCTTGCTCAAGCTCAACCCCGATCTGTTCTGGCCCGCCGTCGCCGTGGCCACGGTGGGCAACACCGCGGGGGGCGCCGTGAGCTGGTTCATGGGGCTGGGCGCGCACCAGCTGGTCGACAAGGCGCGCCACCGGCCGACCGAATTGCACGCCCTGCAGTGGTTGCAGCGCTTCGGCCCCAAAGCCTGCGTGATGTCGTGGCTGCCCATCATCGGCGACCCCCTGTGTGCGGTGGCGGGCTGGCTGCGATTTCCGTTCTGGCCCTGCGTGGCCTGGATGGCGCTGGGTAAGCTGCTGCGTTATCTGATCATGACCGTGATCCTGCTCCAGGTGTTCCCCGGGGGACTGCCGATCTGAGGCGCCGCGCCGCTTCGGCCCGATACTGCTGATTCCGCACACCGCTCACCCCTTTTCCCATGAACCGACCACCAGCGAGCGCCACCCCGGCGCTCTGGGCCCTGATGATGGGCAACTTCGTGATCGGCACAGGCATCATGGCGGTGCCGGGCACGCTCACCGACATCAGCGCGTCGCTGGCGGTGTCGATCCCGCAGGCCGGGCAACTGATCACCGCCGGAGCCATCCTGATGGGGCTGGGCGCTCCGCTGTTCGCCACCGTGGTGGCGGGTTGGGACCGGCGCCGGCTGCTGGCGCTGTCCATGCTCTGGTACGGACTGATGATGGGGCTGTGTGCGCTGGCGCCGAACTACGGCACTCTGCTGGTGCTGCGCGTGCTGGCCGTGATCTCGCCCGCCATCTTCACGCCGCAGGCCGCCGCCAGCATCGGCCTGATGGTGTCACCGGCGCAGCGCGGGCGCGCCATCACCTTTGTGTTCATGGGCTGGTCGGTGGCCTCGGTGCTGGGCATGCCCCTGGCGGCCTGGATCGGCGGGGCGTTCGGCTGGCGCTGGGCGTTCGCGCTGGTCGGTCTGCTCTCGGTGATCAGCGCGGTCTGGGTGTGGCGCATCATGCCCGCCGGCATCCGGCCCGCTGCCCTGTCGCGTGAAGCCTGGCGCCAGACGCTGGGCTCGGCACCGCTGATGCTGGCGCTGAGCGTGACCCTGCTCTCGGGCTTCGGGCAGTTCATCCTGTTTTCCTACTTCGCACCCTATCTGCAACAGACCCTGGCCACCAGCCCGACCACGCTGTCGCTGATGTTCCTGTGGTTCGGTGCTTTCGGGCTGATCGGTTCGCTCGGCCTCACGCGCTGGGTGGACCGATGGGGTGCGCCGCAGGCGGTGCTGCTCACCCTGGGCTTGATCGCGATGGGCCTGCTGCTGTGGCCTCTGGGGCGACACGGCGTGTGGGCGCAAGCGCTGGTGATGGTGCCCTGGGCGCTGGGCTGTTTTACGGTCAACTCGGCGCAGCAGGCCCGCCTGGTACAGATTTCACCGGTCCTGGCACCGGCCACGGTGTCGCTCAACACCTCCGCCATTTACGCCGGACAGGGGCTGGGAGCGGCCTTGGGCGGGCTGTTGATTGCTCAGGGTCAGATGCTGAACCTGCACCACGCGGGCCTCGCGCTGTTGCTGCTGGCCATGGGCATGAGCGTGTGGGCCACCCGGGCTCAGAAACGCTCGTAGGGCAGCAGGTAACGCCACTCACCCACCGGCAGACCGGCCAGCGAGATGCGACCCAGGCGCAGGCGCCGCAAAGCGGTGAGCTGCAAGCCTGCACGCTCACACAGATGGGCCACCTGGCCCGGCCGGTTGCTCTTGATCGCCAGGCGCAAACGCAGTTCGCTCTGCCAGCTGGCCCGCGCCGAGGGCACGGCCCAACCGTCGAAAAACAGCGCCTTGCCCAAGGAACGGAGCACCGCTTCACGGCGGGCATCGTCTTCCAGTTCGGGATCGGCCGCTACCTCGGCCAGCCATTCGTGCTCGAGTTGCGCCGCGTCGTCGCTCATCTTGCGCGCCACACCCGGGTTCTGGGTGTAGACCATCAGGCCACTGGACTGGGTGCCCAGCGGCGCCACCGGCAGCAGTTTGTGCAGGTGCGCCTTGAGCGGGCGCACGCCCGAACGGTCGCCTTTGAACCGGTGGCTGCCGCCGAACCACTTGGCGGCCAGCGCGTCGGGCAACAGCGGCTCGTCGGGCAACACGCGGTTGGCCGGCTTGTGCCAGATCAGCGTCATCGACGCCAGCGGTTCCAGCTTCGCCTTGGGGTCGAGCACCACGGTCTGGTGATCGTGCACACGCTCCATCGGCTCCTCGACGACCACACCGTCCACCCGCACCCAACCCCCGGCGATGTAGTTCTCGGCCTCGCTGCGCGAACAGGGCAGTTGCGCCGCCAGGCGCTTGGCCAGGCGCTGGGGTTCGGGCCGGCCGCTGTCGGTCATGGACCGGCTCAAGAAGAGAACAGGAAGTTCATCACGTCGCCGTCCTTGACGACGTAGTCCTTGCCTTCGGCGCGCATCTTGCCCGCATCCTTCGCACCTTGCTCGCCCTTGAACTGGATGTAGTCGTCGAACGCGATGGTCTGGGCGCGGATGTAGCCCTTCTCGAAATCGGTGTGGATCACGCCGGCCGCCTGCGGG
>JALOSH010000280.1 GCA_025458545.1 Hydrogenophaga sp. | reverse complement strand
TTGAGCTTGAGCTTCTCCAGCGCGTCGCGCAGCGCGTCGTACTCGCTGGCCTCGGTCGGGTACAGGCCGGCGAACACCTGTGGCTGCACTTCCTTGAAACCGGGCAGCGCCTGCTCGGCTGGGCCCAGGTTGTTGGGCAGCTTTTTCTCCAGCGTGATGGTGTCGCCCACCTTGGCGGCCTGCAGTTCTTTGATGCCTGCAATGATGTAACCCACCTCGCCCGCATTGAGCGATTCGCGCGGTTCGTTGGCCGGTGTGAACACGCCCAGACCGTCGGCGTTGTACACCGTGTTGGTCGCCATCATCTTGAAGCGCTCGCCCTTGAGCAAGCGGCCGTCGACCACCCGCACCAGCATCACCACGCCCACATAGGCGTCGTACCAACTGTCCACGATCATCGCGCGCAAGGGCGCTTCGGCCATGCCCTTGGGCGCCGGGATGCGCGCAACCACCGCCTCCAGAATGTCTTCCACGCCCATGCCGGTTTTGGCCGAACAGGGAATCGCGTCGGTCGCGTCGATGCCGATCACGTCTTCGATCTCCGCCTTGGCATTGTCCGGATCGGCGTTGGGCAGGTCCATCTTGTTGAGCACCGGCACCACCTCCACGCCCAGGTCGAGCGCGGTGTAGCAGTTGGCCACCGTCTGCGCCTCGACGCCCTGGCTGGCGTCCACCACCAGCAGTGCGCCCTCGCAGGCGCTCAGCGAACGGCTCACTTCATAAGAGAAGTCCACATGCCCGGGCGTGTCGATCAGGTTGAGGTTGTAGACCTGCCCATCGCGCGCCTTGTACTGCAGCGCAGCGGTTTGCGCCTTGATGGTGATGCCGCGCTCTTTCTCAATGTCCATCGAATCGAGCACCTGCTCGCTCATCTCGCGATCCGAGAGTCCGCCACAGCGGGAAATGATGCGGTCGGCCAGCGTGGACTTGCCGTGGTCGATGTGCGCGATGATGGAAAAATTGCGGATGTGGTTCATCAAGGAAACAGCTCTGTCACAGGGGAAAAACCGGTGCTGCACTGGGCAGCCACGCGGCCATAAAAAAGGGCGCGTCAGCTGTTGACGCGCCCTAACCAACAATCAATGGCAACTGCGATAGTTGGGGTTTCATTGTAGGCAAAAAGCCCGGAATGCACACCCTCGGATCGCCCGCCGTGGTCTGTTGCAGCGCAGCAACATGAAACATATCAACAATTTGTCCACAGCCGAAAAGCGCTTCTTGTGGGCCATCTGTGGATGGCATATGGACAAGCTGTGCACTTCCCGCATCGTGAACACTGACATCGGATGAGCGCACCAATCGCGCGCCAAACCGTTGGATTTTATCGAATTGCACCCTGCGATTTCGCAAACTTGTAAGCGCCCACTGACTTTCTCGGGTCTTGGCGCATGCTGCACCCCTCAAAACAGCTGTGGCAAATCGACCACCACCCAAAGAAAAACCCCGAATCCCGCTCGGGGTTCGGGGTCATTTGGGCCCGGGCGCCAGGGTCGGCTGGGTCAGCGGGCGGGTCGAATCACCGCGTACTGGGCCCATTCACCGCGGCGGAACAGCACGTTCACCGGGCGCGTCTTGTCGAGTTTGGCCACGGCCGCCTCGAAATCCTTGATGCCCGTGACCTCGGTGTTGGCCACGGCCACGATCACATCGCCTTCTCGCAGACCTGCGCGGGCAGCAGGCCCTTCGGCCGTCATCACGCGCACGCCGCCTGCCAGATCGAGGTCTTTCTTTTGTGCCGCCGACAGATCGGCCAGCGTCAGACCCAGCGACTGCGCGACCGCAGAGGACTGAGGCTTGGCGGGCTCGGGGGCCGCAGCCCTGCGCTCGGTCCGCTCGGGTTCGACCTCGGCGACCGTCACCGTCAGTTCGCGCTGACCACCACGACGAAACACGGAGAGCGTGCTCTTGCTGCCCGGCTTGGTGTTGCCCACCAGGCGCGGCAGGTCCACCGACTTGTCGATGTCCTTGCCGTCAAATTTGAGGATGATGTCGCCCGGCTCCACACCTGCTTTGGCTGCGGGTGAGTTCGGCTCCACGCCACGCACCAGCGCCCCGCGCGGCGCACCCAGGCCGATCGATTCGGCCACTTCTTTGCTGACCTGGTCGATCTGCACCCCGATGCGACCCCGGGTCACCCGGCCGGAGGTCCTGAGCTGGTCCGACACCCTCACCGCTTCGTCGATGGGAATGGCAAACGAGATGCCCTGGAAGCCTCCCGAGCGCGAATAAATCTGGCTGTTGATGCCCACCACCTCACCGCGCATGTTGATGAGCGGGCCACCGGAGTTGCCCGGGTTGATCGCCACGTCGGTCTGGATGAAGGGCAGGAAATCGCCGGTGTCGCGCTTCTTGGCGCTCACAATGCCGGCGGTCACGGTGTTCTCCAGGCCGAAGGGCGAACCGATCGCCATCACCCATTCGCCCACCCGCAGCCGGTTCACATCGCCGATGCGGACCGCGGGCAAGCCACTGGCTTCGATTTTCACCACGGCCACGTCGGTACGCCGGTCGCTGCCGACGATCTTGGCCTTGTATTCGCGCTTGTCGGGCAGTGTGACGATCAGTTCGTCCGCCCCCTCGACCACATGGGCGTTGGTCATGATCAGGCCATCGGCACTGAGAATGAAACCGGAACCCACGCCACGGGGTTGTGCCTCCTCGGAGTCTCCACGATCACGCCGCGGCGTGCGTGGGGTGGCGCCCGGTGGAACCGGGATGCCAAAGCGCCGGAAGAACTCCAGCATCTGCTCGTCGGTCCCGGTAGCGGCCGCGAATTGCTGGCCTTCTCCAGGGTGCGGATGTTGACCACCGATGGCCCGACCAGATCCACCAGATCGGTGAAATCGGGAAGCCCGCGCACGCTGCTGGGCGCCGCCGGAACGGCCTGGGCGGCGGCGGGTGCGTGCGCCAGCAACCCTGCGGTGGCGAGCACGGCGGCGTTGATCATGGCCACAGTGGGCCGAAGAGTCCGAGGACGCAGCATCATGACATTCCTATATCGAGATACACAGAAACCGAAGGCGTGAACAGCACGCCGCCCCAGCAGGCAACACGCTCACAGAACCTCAGCGCGTTCTCTCCAGCGCACTGGCAAAGCGGCGCAGGGTCGCGTGAGGAACTTCGCCCATGGCGGTCAGCCACTGGTCGCCGATGCGACGGGTGAGCGAGTGCGTGGCGCCCATGACCGCGGTTTTTTCCTGGGTGTGAAGCGCAGCATCGAAGGGCTCGACAAACAGCGACACCGAGGTCAGGCCATCAGAGAATACCCATTGCATGGGTGCAACGCCCGAACCAGGCTTTTCGCTTTTGCGGGTGTGACAACTCATGGACAAAAACCCGGGCACAGACTCTTTCAACCGCCAGCCTTCGGCCTCGGGGGTGGTCTTTTTCAGCAGTGGCTTTTGCACCTCGTAGCCCTTGGTGTCTCTCATCTGCTGCTGGAGTTGGTCCATCCGCACCGGCGCATCCAGCTGCAACTCGGTGAACGCCACCTGCTCAAGAACAGCCCCCTGTTCACCCAGGGTCTGCATCTTCACCACCAACCCGGTTTTTTTCTCCGTCCAGATGCGGTATCCGAAACGCAGCGTGTCCTTGGGCAGGATTTCAACGACCTCTGCGAGGTGGCCCGCCACCCGCTCCGATCCACCCTCCCGCGTTCCGTAGAAATCGGGAATTTGGTTGCTGGGAGTGCGGAGCAAGGCGGGAAAGAGCCCCAGCGACTCGCGCTTCTCCACCCAGGCCCTTTTGGTCTCGGGCACAAAGGTGATCACCTCGTTGTCCCGCCGGATGGTGGTGCGGGGCGCACCTGTCAGCGTTTCGACCCGCTCCATTTGCTGCGCCCCATCACAGACATGCCAGATGCGAGAAGCCGACATGGTGGAACCGGACGAGACCACCAACGTGCCCATATAGGCCCGCTGGCGAGACGCCTCATGCATGCGCGCGAGCCAATCGTTCACCGTGCGTGTGGGTGCCTGCGCCGAACTCTGGGCATGCACCGGCAGGCAAAGCGACCACGCCACCACCAGCATGGCCCATGCCGACCAGCGACCCATGGCCATCGGGAGCAGGCTCCCGCGAGGAGCCGCCGGTGTGCGGTGAGAGCGAGATACGTGAAGCGGAAAAACCAGTGTCATGGCGGGGTGTCAGCGCTTGGGATCAACGTCATGGGTGGCGTCCCGCAAAAAGCCGGCAGGCATCTGCAAAGCCGACATGCCGCCGAATTGGCGGTGCTCGGCCAGCAACTGCTCCAGACGCGCATCTCGGATCAAGGTGCCACGGTCGGTGTTGACCAGCACCGTCGCGGGCGCTGCGTCGCCCACCGCGGCCGCTGGGGACGTCTGCATCAAGGCCATCTGTGGGCCGACGGTGCCACCCGCTGAGGACGGCGCGCCGCTGAGCACGCCCCAGCTCACAGCCATCACGGCGGCCAGTGAGGCCACGCCGGCCACCAACTTCCAACGGAACACGGCGTCGTTGGCAGCGGGCGCACGCACCTGGGGCAGCGTGTTCACGGGAACGGACAGCACCGGTTCGACTTGAAGACGTGACTGGATGCCGGCCAGAAAAGCCTCCGGTGACACCACTGGGGCGGCTGGCGCAGAACCTCGCAACACATCGCCGATCACGTGGTAGCTGTGCCATGTGAAGCGCTCATCGCTCTGGTCATCACCGGCCTGCAGCAAGCTGTCGAGTTCGAGTGGGCCGATCTCGCCGTCGGCCAAGGCCGACAAGGCAACCGCACGGTCGCTGTCGCGGCGCGCGTGCGGCCGCTTTACGCCCAGTGGCGAGGTCTGCGGATCAAGGTGTCGTTCGGCGTTCATCATCGACTTTCAAAAAAAGCAACCCACCCCTTCGATACGGCGGCTGGCGTCTTTACCAGCGTTTGCCGGTCTGGCGCTCCAGCATCGGCTTGATACGGGCCGATATGGCCTCGCGCGCCCGGAAGATTCGGGAGCGCACCGTTCCGATGGGGCAATCCAGCGCCTGGGCAATCTCTTCGTAACTCAAACCTTCAATCTCCCGCAAGGTGATCGCCATGCGCAACTCTTCAGGGAGTGCGTCCATGGCGGCGTTCACGGCTTGGGCGATTTCTTTGCTGGCCAGCACCGCCTCTGGGGTTTCGGCGTCGGCTGCATTGGCGTTTAGTTCGCGTTCTGGCGAGGAAGTTTCATCGTCATCGGCCGATTTCATTTGCGACGGAAACACCAGTGGGTCGCGCTTGAGCTCCATCAGCTGCTTCTTGGCGGTGTTCACGGCAATGCGGTACAGCCAGGTGTAGAACTGGGCATCGCCGCGAAACTGGCCCAGCGCCCGGTAGGCGCGTATGAAAGTTTCCTGGGCGATATCGGGCACCAGGTCCACGTCGCGCACCATGCGACCGATCAGTCGTTCCACCCGACGCTGGTACTTGATCACCAGCAACTCGAACGCCCTTTGGTCCCCTGCCAACGTGCGCTGAACCAGCATGACGTCGCTGTCGGGTGGTGGGGGTGAGAAATGGTCTTCGGGTGTGGTCATGCAGGTGTGGATCGGGCCGCCGGAAATATAACCCAATCGACTGCTCCACTTCTGCCCGACGAGTCGGCGCAGCGGCGCGACTGGCTCTCAACCGTGGGCCTTCAAAGCACGCCGAAGATCGTCCCAGCGGGCCGGATCGTGGCTTTGTTCAACCCAGATCCAGCTGGTCGCAGCGTCTGCATTGCGCAGCCGCAGCAGCATGCGGGTCTGCAGATCGAGCATCGGTTCCACGCGCTGCATCAAGACCCCTTCCGGGTAAGCGTCGCTGTGCCACCGCCAGCCGCCCGATGGGTGTTCGGCGCTGGCGCCGCTGGCCAGCGCATCCCATTGCAGGCTCCCGATGGGCGAACGGCGCCAGCTCCAGGCAGCGAAGCCCAGCCAGAAAAGCCACAGGCCGATGCCGAGCAGAGGCGCTTGTGTTTTCGATACGGCATCCGCCATCGTCGCCAGAGAAAACGCGACCGCCAGCCCGCCCAGTGCCGCCAGACACCCCAGGATCTGTGCGTAGAAAGCACAACGCCCCACCGGGTACATCACCGATGGGGCGTTGCGCATGTGGGGGCTCCGGGATGGTCAGGCGCTGCGGACAGACCGCCGGACTTCAGATCCGCTTGAAAACCAGGGTGCCGTTGGTGCCGCCGAAGCCGAAATTGTTCTTCACGGCCACCTCGATCTTCAAGTCTCTTGCGGTGTTGGCGCAGTAGTCCAGATCGCAGTCGGGATCCTGGTTGTCCAGGTTGATCGTGGGCGGGCTTTTCTGGTGGTGGAGCGCAAGCACGGTGAACACGCTCTCGATGCCGCCGGCTCCGCCCAGCAAATGCCCGGTCATGGATTTGGTGGAGTTCACCACCGTTCTCCTGGCGTGGTCACCCAGCGCGGCCTTGATGGCGTTGGTTTCGTTCACATCGCCCAGCGGCGTGGACGTGCCGTGCGCGTTGAGGTAGTCGACCTGGTCGGCGTTCACCCCG
>JALOSH010000279.1 GCA_025458545.1 Hydrogenophaga sp. | reverse complement strand
CACCGGCGTGCGCGCCGGGCTGGACGCGGGCGCCACCGTGTGGGGCTACTGCCCGGCCGGGCACGGGCGCGCGTTTGCGGGACTTCCGGTGGCGCGGGTTTTTGGGCACATGGATGAGTTGGCGGCGGCGCTGTGTCGCTGACATACTTCATTGCAAACGCTGTTCATACTTGCGCCTGCCCCGCTTTCGAAAATGCAAAAGACTTCTCTTCAAAAGCCTAATTGCTGGTTGTTCTATGTGGTAACTCCAGTGGTTCGCGGCTCGCTTCAACTGCTATTGACTGTTTTCCTTTGGCTCGCGTCCACAGTAACGTCCTCAGAGTCTTCTGCGTGGGGCTTCCGACGGGTCGTTGCGGCAAGTGTCATGGTACTCATTGCAATTCCCATTGGTTTCGCGGTTCTCTTGGCCTTGATCCCCGCACTCGCGCCTTTGCTCCCAGGGCTCGCAACAGGACATCGTCTGGACGAAGGTTCATCTTGTGTTGACTACTTGATAGCAATTGCGATAGCAGCGATCAGTGGGTACCTGCATTGGGGTCTTCTCGGTAGGCTAATTGGGTTGTGGTAGCTTGGTATGCCTAACCTGTCTGAGGCAGAGAGGTGTCGATTTGTGTGGAATTCAAAACACGAACAGTCGTTCCTACTCATATCCGTCCGCGCGACTCCCTCGGCGTCATCCCCGTCCAGCCCTTAAACGCGCGGATGAAACTCTTCTGATTCTGGAAACCCGCAGGCTCGGCCACCTGTTTGACCGGCTTTGAGCTGAGCTGCAGCAGGGCCATGGTGCGCTCGCGGCGTGCCTCGTCTTTCAGCGCCTGCGGGGTGGCGCCTTCTTCCTTCAGTTGCCGCTGCAGCGCACGGGCCGAGGTGTTCAGCAACCCGGCCAGACCGTCGGCGTTGCGGGTGTCTTGCGGCTGTTTCAGCAAGGCCCGCTGGTAGGGGCATGGGCAGGGTGCGCTGCTGTAGATGGTTCCTGGCGGCTTTGTTGCGCTTGAACAGCCAGGCGAGGTGCTGCACGTCGAAGCGGGTGCCCGTCGTCGCATGACGTGCCATGCCTGCCTCCAGCTTCAGCGCCCTTTCGGCCCCAGCCGGGGCCGCCACACGGCCAGCACCACGTTGACGACGCTGAGCGCGATGAGCAGCCACAGGGTGTTGCGTTCGGCGCGCAACAGGGTGGTGAGCAGGGCGGGGTCGGCGTGGGCGGCCAGTATCTCGGCCTGCTTCTGATTGGAGCCCACCAGGACCAGCGTGGCCCCGAACACGCTGATGCCCAGCAGCGCCTTGAACCAGGCCCAGCCAGCGCTGGTGTAGGCCCGCGTGGCGGCCAGGGCGATCAGCCCGCTGAGCACCACGATGAACATGGACGGGATGAGCAGGTATTGAGCGATCGAGGAATACGCGAGCCGCGCTGCCGCAAACTCGGCCTCGGTCTCTCGGTTTGCCATCTGATTGATGAGCAGGCAGGCCGCCAGCGCGCCGCCGAAGGTCATCGATGAGAGGTCGTGCAGGGTTTTGGCACCCAGCCGCAGCCAACGGCGACGGCTGACTTGGCGGGCCTCCAGGTCGTGGGTTTTGTCCATGGTTGTCGAGGCGCAGGCTGTCGGTGTTGTGCGGTCAGGCCAAAAACGATTTTAGGGAGCTGTGCTGTGGGGCCTTCCATGACAGCCCCAAACCCCCATGGGGTTAGCAGAGGGACGGCTTCAGCGCACCACCCGGCGAATTTCGCCGCTGTCGGTGAGCACCCAGATCCAGCCGTCGGGTCCCTGGCGCACGTCGCGGATGCGCTGGTTCAGCGGTATTCCTTCGCAGGATGCGTAGACACCGTTGTTGTGCGTGATGCGCCACAGCCGCCCGCCCAGCCCGCCCAGGATCAGCTGGCCGTTCCATTCCGGGAAGCCAGTCCCGCGGTACACGATCACATTGGTGGGCGCCATCGAGGTGGGCGCCCAGTAGGTCAACGGTTCGTTGAAGGTCGTGCCGTTCAGTGGCAGGTGGGTGCCGCCACCGACCCGGCAAGCGGTGCCTTGGGTCGCGCCGTAGGGGCAACCGTAGCTGCGCAATGGCCAGCCGTAGTTGGCGCCCGGCACCACGCGGTTGACCTCGTCGCCACCCTGCGGACCGTGTTCGGAGTTCCACAGCGTGTTGGTGCCGGTGTCGTAGGTCAGGCCCTGTGGGTTCCTGTGACCCAGGCTCCAGATCTCTGGCAAGGCACCGGCCTGACCGCGGAACGGATTGTCGGAAGGAACCGTGCCGTCCCGGTTGATGCGGATCACTTTGCCCAGGGTGGTGGACAAATTCTGCGCATGGTTGCGTGTGGGCGACGACGGGTCGTCGTAGCCACGGTCGCCCATCGAAACGAAGAGGGTGTTGTCGTTTCGGAACGCAATGCGCGAGCCAAAGTGAACACCGTCCGGGAACACCTTGGTTTGCTGGTGCAAGCGCTGGAAGTTGACCAGCGATGTCCCCTGGAGAAGGGCGCGCCCCACCGCCGTGCCGGAGGATGTGTTGTTGGCGTTGGGTTCCTGGTAGGTGAAATACACCCAGGGCGTGGTGGCAAAGTCGGGATCAAGGGCCACGTCCAGCAAGCCGCCTTGACCGCCATCGCGGATCGCTGGTGCTGGCGAGCCCCAGCTGACTGCGGTACGGTTGGCACCGTCGGCGCTCACCAGCACCATGCTGCCGCTCTTTTGCGTGACGATCATCTGCCGGTCGGGCAGGAAGGCCATGGCCCAGGGGCTCGTCAAGCCGGTCGCGAAAACCTCGGTGCGCACCGTCGATGTTCCCGTGGATGTGCACTGAACCGCCGCCGTCGGGCTTTGCACGGGGGGCTGCGGGGACGCTGGAGGCGGGGGTGCCGGTGCTGCCGGAGCCTGGGACACCAGATAGGCACCCAGGTCCAGCAGTTCTGTGCGGGTCAGAGATGCGAAACGGAACTGGGCTTCGCCCATGCGACCGGTGTTCGCTGCGATCGCCGCCCCGATCCGGTCGGCCAGCACGGTGGCATCGGGCGCATCGCGCCGCAGGCTGGAAGCGCTGGTGTGGCACTGAATGCAGTTGACCCCCGTTGCCGCGTACAGGGCTTGCCCGCGAGCCTCTGCGGTGGGCGTCGGCTGGGAATCGGAGCCACCGCAGCCTGCCACGGCGACGGACAGGGCGGCAAGCGACACCCGCGCCGAACGCGACATGACAGAAGGCGCGGCGGTGTCGACGGCTTGGCAATGGTTTCGGGTCATGGCTGGTGGTGGTTCGTCGCGGGCGTCGAGCGTGGCGCCGTGCGTAATCTATGCCGAGATGGGATGGGCCGCGGCAAAGAAACGAAACCACACGTATCCGAACCTTCCGGGGTTTTTGAAAGCAGGCGGTGCGAAGCCCGTTCTTTGCGTCAACCCTGTTCGCGCCATTCCCCCGGCGCCAGTCCTGTCCAGGCCTTGAACGCTCGGATGAAGCTCTTTTCGTTTCGAAACCCCGCCGCTTCGGCCACCTGCTTGATGGGTTTGTGGGTGCGTTGCAGCAGCGCCATGGCCCGTTCGCGCCGCACCTCGTCTTTCAGTGCTTGCAGCGTGGCGCCTTCCTCTTTCAGTTGCCGGTGCAAGGTGCGCGCGGAGGTGTGCAGCTGCGCTGCCAGGTCGTCGGCGTTGTGGGCGTGTTGTGGCTGGGTCAGCAGCACTTGTCGCACGCGCTGCACCAGCAGGCGGTCGCGCCGGTAGGGGCGTACCTGG
>JALOSH010000278.1 GCA_025458545.1 Hydrogenophaga sp. | reverse complement strand
GAAGGCGGTGGTGATCAAGGGAGCGTTGAAAGAACGGTTCATGGGTTTCGCTTCAGGCCTCAAGGGCAAAGGACTCGATCAGGCCTGTGATGGGTTGCAAGCGGTGGTCCAGCTCGGCGAGCAGGGTTTGGTCCAGCTCGGTGTGAAAGTCCGACAGCCAGCTCAGATCGGCGGGGTCTGTGTGGGTGGCCGCTTGGCGGCGCAGGCGAGCAAAGCGCGCCTTCAGGTGCGCGGGCAGGCTGCCGAGCAATCGCTGTTCGCGCCCGCCCAGCATCTGGTCCATCAGCGCGTCGAGCGCAGCCAGCTGGACCAGGCGGGGCGTGCTCTTGGCCAGCGTCTGCCGCACATGACCACGCAGCGCGTCCACGCTCATTTCCATGCGGCGCTGCTGATCCTGGTGGCGCTGCAAGGCCAGGGCCAGCTCGGTGTCGAGGTCGTTCGGGTCGGTCCGGTGGCGCGGATCGCGTGCGGTGATGGACTGTGTGAGCAGGCCGCGCACGCGCGCCAGTTCTGCCTGCAGGGCCGCCACGCTGGCGGCCTGCGGCGCCGGCTGCGCCGATGCGCGCGCACCCAGTGCGGCGATGGACGGCAAGGCCGAACTCAGCTGGATGGCGTCGGCCACGTTCAGCCAATGGGCCAGGCGCTCGGCGAGGTCTTGCCGGGGGGGTTCGCCCAGGGCACCGCCGCCGTCCGGCAGAAGGCCGGAGAGCTGTCGCACCAGGGCGGGGCGGTTGACGTGGCTGCGCAAAAAAAGGGGCCTCCGTGCCTCTGGGGGCACTGCATGCAGATGGGGTTGGGGGAAGAGCTGCCGGGTGGTGGACAGCAGGCACGGGACGCTTCAGAAAGATGGGGAGGACGCCGCCAGGCGCACTGGCATGGATTTGCTCAGTCCACCAGACAGCTGCGGGCCATTTTAGCGGGCGGCATCCAGCGGCCTACCCTGGCCGCAGGAGGGCCAAAAGCAGAGCAGCCCCCGCCCCAAAACGGGACGGGGGCTGCTTTGGCATCACCAGCGCCGTGCTGGCCTGTGCGACGTCGCAGAAAAAAGTCGCTCTGCGGCGCCTCAGGTCAGCTTGAACACGGCCACGGCAGACACCAGCTGCTCTGCTTGCTGCTTGAGGCTGTCGGCCGCGGCGGCACTCTGCTCAACCAGCGCGGCGTTCTGCTGCGTGCCCTGGTCCATGCGGGTGATGGCCTGGCCGACCTGCGCCACACCCGAGCTTTGTTCAGCGCTGGCGGCGCTGATTTCGGACACGATGTCGCTGACGCGCCGGATGGACGCCACCACCTCTTGCATGGTGGTGCCGGCTTGATCCACCAGCGCAGAGCCTTGCTCCACGCGGTCCACGCTGGCGCCGATCAGCCCCTTGATTTCTTTGGCCGCTTCTGCGCTGCGTTGAGCGAGGTTTCGCACCTCGGCCGCCACCACCGCAAAACCACGGCCCTGCTCGCCCGCACGCGCCGCCTCCACCGCCGCGTTGAGCGCGAGGATGTTGGTCTGGAAAGCGATGGCGTCGATCACACCGATGATGTCGCTGATCTTGCGGCTGCTCTCGTTGATGCCCTTCATGGTCTGCACCACGCGGCCCACCACCTCGCCGCCCTGCACCGCCACTTCAGACGCGCTGTGCGCCAGCTGGCTGGCCTGGCGGGCGCTGTCGGCGTTGTGGCGCACGGTGGTGCCGAGTTGCTCCATGGTGGCGGCGGTCTGCTGCAGTTCGCTGGCCTGCTGCTCGGTCCGGCTGGACAGGTCCTGGTTGCCGCTGGCGATTTCCTGGCTGGCGTGGGACACGTAATCGGAGCCCTTGCGCACGTCGCTCACCGCGCGCGAGAGCCCCGTCTGCATGTTGCTCAGCCAGGCGAGCAGGCTGTCGGTGTCGCCCCGTTTGAGCGCGATGGCGGTGCTCAGGTCGCCTTCTGCCACGGCGCGGGCCACGGCCACGGCGGTGCGCGGCTCGCCACCCAGCTGGCGCTGCAGGTTGCGGGTGATCAGGCTTCCAAAGCCAATGCCCAGCAACAGCGCCAGCCCCAGAAAACCCATCACCGCCCAGCGGGCCTGTTCGTAGATCTGCCCGACGCGCGCCGCCGCCGCATCGCCGCCTTGGTAGCTGTACTGGATCAGTTTGTCGAGCGCGCCCACCGTTTCGTCGAAGGCCATGCTGGAAGCGCCATCGGAGATGTCGGCCGCGTCCTGTTGCTGCTGGTCGCGCCCGAGCTTGACCACACGCTCCCGCGACTGCTGGTAGGCCTCCAGGGACTTGTCCAGACCGGCCGAAAGTTCGCCCGCTTTTGCAGACAGGCCGCGCGACCTGAACTGCTCAAGATGGGTGTTCATGCTTTTGACAAAACCAGCCATCGCGTCTTCGTATTCGGCGTGGTAGCTGGCGTCGTTGGTGCGGCTGTGCTTGACCTCGTTGGCACGCAGCTCCAGCACATCGATACGGGCCTGGGAGAGATCAACCACGCCCTTGAGCCATTGGGTCGACAACGAGGCCGCTTCGGTGTTCACACTGCGCAAGCCCAACAGCGCGGCGCCCCCCAGGGCAGCCGTGAGCACGAGCAGCGAGGCATTCGGTCCAGCCAGCGCCCGGGGCGGAGAGCGATTTTCATGGTCAGCTCCTGGTCAGAGGATCACTTTTTGTGGCCGACGTAGCTCACGCCAATGATCTTGCCGCCCGCGTCTTTGATGGGGTTGTAGCAGGCGTCGAACGCCGTGCCCAGCACATCGATCGGGCCGCAGTACTGCTGGCCTTTGCTCACCGCTTCGTAGGCAGCGTTGCGCGCGAGCTGGGTGCCAATGCCGCGTTTGCCTTCGGGTGTGAGCACGTTGGTGCTGACGCGTACGAACTCGTCGCCCGACTTCACGAACACGGTGGCGGTGGCCTGGTGGGTCTTGCGGATCGCATCGACCACGTCGAAGTTGTTGTTGATCTTGCGCTGGCCGAAGAACAGCGCGGGCACGTCCTTGTCGGCCACTTTCTCGACGCCTTCCAGCTTGGGGGCGCCGATCTTGGCCAGCCGTGCATCGAGATCGGCGATGGTGGCTTTGGGGTCGGCGGCCTGGGCATGGGCCTGAGAGATCCCGGTCAAAAGCGCAGCGATGATCAGAAAGTGTTTGGTGTGTTTCATGGCAACTCCAGTGAGCGATCGTGAGGTGGATGGGATGGACACGACATCCGTTGTCCGGATGTCTTTCCCGTATCGGTGCCTGTCACCAATACTTGAGAGAGTTCCTGGGATATCGCCTGTCCAGTCCTGGATTGTGCGGATCGCCTTCTGACGCGAAGGTCAGAAATGAGGCACGGCCGATGCCCATCTGAGCCTTTAGAAGGCATCGCTGGATGCGCCACTGAAAGCAATCAGCAACCCGCCGGAAGCGGTGCGGAAGCGCTGTTGTGCACAGGCGAGGCGAGCGCCGGGTGGCTGTGGGCGCGAGGGCAGCCCTGTGGTGCCCTGGTGAAGCGGGTGGCGCCAGGCCGCCCGCTTCGATCGGATTCGCCGACCTCAGGGCGGCCGCACCTCGATGCGCACGCTGCTGTACCAATCGGCCAGCTCGGTGATGTCCGCGTCGGTCAGCGGGCGCGCGATCACGTTCATGACGGGGTGCTTGCGCTCGCCGCTGCGATACGCCCTGAGCTGCGCCACCAGGTAGATCTGCGGCTGGGCAGCAATGTGGGGCGTATCGGGCATGGCGCCCATGCCCAGGGGCCCGTGGCAAACCACGCAGAGCCCGGTCTTCACCGGGGCCTTGACCTGCCCGGGTTCCTGGGCGCCCACCCCGCCAGCCAGGCCCAGCAGGCCGGCCAGCAGGATGGGCGCGCCACGCACCCACGCGCGTGGGGTGAGGCGCACCCGCATCACGGTTTGTAAGTGACGCGGTAGATGGCGCCCGCGAAGTCGTCGCTGATGAGCAGCGAACCGTCCTTCATCTGCGCCACGTCCACCGGGCGGCCACGGTACAGGCCGGTGTCGGGGTCAAGGAAGCCGGAGGCGAAGACCTCGGTTTTGTCCGCAGTGCCGTCGGCCTTCATCGACACGAACTGGATGTCGGCGCCCGTGGGCTTGGTGCGGTTCCACGAGCCATGCGAGGCCACGAAGGCGCCACCCTGGTATTTCGCCGGGAACATCTTGCCGGTGTAGAAGCTCATGCCGAGCTGCGCCTGGTGCGCCGGGAACTCGATCTGCGGCTTGGTCCACTGCGCCGGTGGCTTCATGTCCTTCAGGTCGGGCGCGGCGGCGGTGCCGGCGATCTGCACGTTGTTGCCGTGGATGTAGGGGTAGCCGAAGTGCTCGCCCATCCTGGACACGCGGTTCAGTTCGCCCGGCGGGGTGTCGTCGCCCATGCCATCGGTCTGGTTGTCGGTGAACCACACCGATTTGTCCTTGGGGTTGATGTCCATGCCCACCGAATTGCGCACGCCGCGCGCCACCACCTCGCGCTTGCTGCCGTCGAAGGCGTTGAGCTTGATCATGCCGCCGATGCCCAGCTGCTCGTACAGCGCCACCTTTTCCCGGGGCTGCACGTTGTAGGGCTGGCCCAGGGTGATGTGCAGCATGCCGCTGTCGTCGACCCGGCAGGTGCGGGCGCCGTGGTTGTAGCTTTCCTCTTCCACCGGGATCAGCTTGCCCTGGCCCACCACCTCGATGACGGCGACATCGGGTCCTTCGTAAAAGAATTCGGCGGCCGGGAAATTGAGCACGCGGTTGTGTTCGGCCACGATCAGGAAGCCGTCCTTGGTCCAGCACACGCCGTTGGGGTTGGTGAATTTCAGGCTGGGCGCAAAGCTCTTGACTTCATCGGCTTCGCCGTCGCTGTTGCGGTCGGTCACGGCCCAGACGGTGGTCTTGCGGGTGCCGACAAACAGCATGTTGGTGCTGGGCGCGACCGCCATGTGGCGTGCGTCGGGCACGATGGCAAACAGGTCGATCCTGAAGCCTTCAGGCAGCTTGACGCGCTTGAGGTTGGCGCGGATGGCGTCGGCGTTGCGGCCGGTCTGCGGCACCACCGGGATGTTGAGATCGGTGGTGGCGACCTTCATCTGCTTGAGCTTTTCGATGTTCTGCTGCGCCTGCGCGCCCATGGCCACGGCCGCCGCGATGGCGCCCAGTGTCCAGACCTTCAACGTCGTCTTCATCTGCTGTCTCCTCGGGTGGTTGACCCCCTGCGGGGCGGGTTGCGGCAGGCCGTTTTGCGCCGGCCCGGCCTATGAAAGCGATCGGTGGCTCAGCCTCGGCGGCCCATGGCCACCAGCTTGGGTGGGCGCAATGCCCTGCCAGCCTCGGTGTTCGCAGCGGACCGCACGCTGCCGTCCGGGCTGCCCATTTGCGCTGCCTTGCGGTGCAAGTAGCGCATGCACGTGACGCGCAGAAACGAAGCGAAGTTGGGCACTTCGCCGCGCTGGGCCAGGATGTCGTCGTGGAAGGAGGCGATCAGGGCATTGGTGGTGCAGCCTTCTTCCACCGCCATGTCGGCCAGGATGTCCCAGGCCAGGTTCTCCAGCCGGATGCTGGTGAGCACGTTGTGGATGCGCACGGTGCGGGTGCGCTGCTCGTACTGGATGGGATCGGCCTTGACGAAAAATTCGCTCATCGGGTTCTCCGGACGTTGCTGCTGGCACCGGATGTGTCCGGAACCTGTGCAAAGCCCAGTGTTGAGCAAAAAATCACGCTGGTGGTGATAGCGGATTACATACCGGGGAAACCCTCGGATGCCACCCAACGCGACCCCAAAAGCCTTCGGTTCAGAGCACCAGCACGGCCCGGAAATCGTTGACGTTGGTGTGCGTCGGCCCTGTGAAAACCAGGTCGCCGAGCGCTTCGAAGTACCCGTACGCGTCGTTGCGCGCGAGGTGATCGGACACCTTCAATCCCAGCGATTGCGCGCGCGCCAGAGTCTCGGGCGTGACAAGCGCACCGGCGTTGTCCTCCACACCGTCGATGCCGTCGGTGTCGGCCGCCAGCGCCCACACACCGGCCTGCCCGCCCAGCGCCTGGGCCAGGCCCAGGCAGAACTCGCCGGCCCGGCCACCCCGGCCTCTTTTCTGGCCTTCCGTGCGCGGGCGCACGGTCACCGTGGTTTCGCCCCCGCTCAGGATGACGCAAGGCCTTTCGAAGCTGCTGCGCCCGAGTGCGGTCAGCCCCAGCGCGCGCGCGGCCTCGGCAGCGGCTTCCAGGCTCTGCTGCGGGGTGGCGATGAGGTGCGTCTCGCACCGCGCCAGGCGCGGGTCGCCGGGTTTGGGGGTTTCGAGCGTGCCGGCTTCGAGCTGTTGTCTGACGGCTTCAGGCACCTCGATGCCGTAACGGCGCAGGATCTCCAGCGCCTCGGCGCAGGTGGTCGCGTCGGCCACGGTGGGGCCGCTGGCGATCACGCTCACGTCGTCGCCCGGCACGTCGCTGATGGTGAGCGTGACCACGCGCGCCGGTGCGCAGGCCGCCGCCAGGCGCCCGCCCTTGATGCGCGAGAGGTGTTTGCGCACCGTGTTCATCTCGCCGATGTGCGCGCCGCTCTCCAGCAACTGGCGGTTGATGCGCTGTTTGTCTTCGAGCGTGAGGCCGTCGCAAGGCAAGGTCAGCAGCGGGCTGCCAGTCCGGCCGCGTCGGGCACCGGGTGCGAAGCTTCGACCACTTCGATGCGCTCGGGTAAACCATCGGGGCGCGGCGGGATGTGGTGGTAGCGCGTGACGACCAGGCCCGAGAGCGGCGCATCGGCGGGCCAGAGCGCTTCCACCGCCTGCGCCATGGCGCCACCGGCTTTGCCAGCGCCCAGCACCAGGGTGCGGCCCCGGGGTGGGGCGGGGAGACACGCAGCGGTGTTGTGCAGCGGCAAGGCGCGCTGCACCGCCACGTCGTACAGGTGGCGCAGCAGTGCGCGGGGGTCATCCAGGGACAGTGGTTGAATTGAAGTCATGCAAGCAGTCTAGCGATGCTGTGGCGTGCCGTGGCTTCGACGAGAAACACCGCGGAACCGGCTTGGCCGGGCCGCTGGTGTTGCCCCCGGACGGGGGTGACGGTCGTCAGACCGGCGCGGGGGCAATATCATGCCCTGCCATCAACTCCAGCGAACGGCACAGCGCCGAATGGTCCAGCCCCGCCAAGCCATGCGCCGCGCAGCTCTGCATCAGCTGGGCCGCGCTCGCCGTGTTCGGCAGGCTCAAGCCCAGTTCCTTCGCGCCCTGCAGCGCCAGGTTCAGGTCCTTCTGATGCAGCTCGATGCGGAAGCCCGGGTTGAAGGTGCGCTTGACCATGCGCTCGCCGTGCACTTCCAGGATTCGGCTGGCCGCGAAGCCACCCATCAGCGCCTGCCGCACCTTGGCCGGGTCGGCGCCAGCCTTGCTGGCGAACAGCAGGGCTTCGGCCACGGCCTCGATGTTAAGCGCCACGATGATCTGGTTGGCCACCTTGGTGGTCTGGCCGTCGCCGTTGCCGCCGACCAGCGTGATGTTTTTGCCCATGGCTTCGAACAAAGGCTTGACGCGCTCGAACGCGGCCTCTGGCCCGCCGACCATGATGGTGAGGCTGCCGGCCTTGGCGCCCACCTCGCCGCCACTGACGGGCGCGTCCAGGTAGTCGCAGCCCAGCGCGTTGATGGCTTGAGCGAACTGCTTGGTGGCCATGGGGCTGATGGAGCTCATGTCCACCACGGTTTTGCCAGCCGACAGACCCTTGGCCACGCCGGTCTCGTCAAACAGCGCGTCCTGCACATGCGGCGTGTCGGGCACCATGGTGATGATGACGTCGGCCCGCTTGGCCACCTCGGTGGCGTTCGTGCAGACCGTGGCACCCGCCTCGGCCAGCTCGGCCGGGATCTTGCTGCGGCTGCTCACGAACAGCTGGTGCCCCGCCTGGATGAGGTTCAACGCCATGGGCGTGCCCATGATGCCCAGGCCGATGAAGCCGACTTTGGTTCCGCTCTTGGTCATGTGTCTTGTCTCCTCGTGGGTTCTGTTCACAGTTTTTGTCCGTGCGCTGCCACCCAAGACAGGCCCCGGTCTGTGCCGCCTGGTGTGGCGTCCTTGGGTTTGTATTCGCAACCGATCCAGCCGGTGTAGCCGAGCGCGTCGATGTGGTCGAACAGGTTGCGGTGGTGGATCTCGCCGGTGCCGGGTTCGTGGCGGCCGGGCGTGTCGGCGAGCTGCATGTGGGCGATGCGCGGCAGCAGGTCTTTGATGGTGTTGCACAGCTCGCCTTCCATGCGCTGCGCGTGGTAGATGTCGTATTGCAGGAATACGTTGTCGCTCTTTCCATCGGCCATGAC
>JALOSH010000277.1 GCA_025458545.1 Hydrogenophaga sp. | reverse complement strand
CGGTCATCCTGAAGGCGCTCCCGGGGCCGACCGGATCGGTGCGACCCCTCGAACGATCAGCTGAGATCGATCTTGTTGGCCTTCGCCAGGTTTTTGTAGAACTGAATGCGATTCAGGATTTCTGCTCGGTATTCGGCGGGGGTGATCTTCTCGGGCAGAATCGCGCCGCGTTGGGTCCAGGCCTCGGCGGTTTGTGGGTCCTGCAACACGGTGCGCATCGCCTCGTAAAGCTGGGCAATGATCGGTTCAGGGGTTTTGGCCGGCGCGGCCAGCCCTGTCCACGACGTGAGGTTCAAGTCCGGCAGCTTCAATTCTGCGAAGGTGGGCACATCGCGCAATTGGGGCGCGCGGTTGGGCGAGGCCACGGCCAGCGCCCGCAGCTTGCCACTCTGGATCATGGTCAGATTGGACGTCAGGTTGTTCCAGGTCACATGCACCTGCCCCGCCAGCAAATCATTGAGCGCCTGGCCAGCACCCCGGTAGGGGATGTGGGTGATGAACAGACCCAGTTTCGACTTGAGCAATTCCATGCTCAGGTGGGCCACAGAACCGTTGCCCGACGACGCGTAGTTCAGCTTGCCGGGATTGGCCTTCACGTACTGAACGAATTCCCCGAAATTCTTGACTGGGAGTGAAGGGTTGATCAACACCACGTTGGCCAGTCGTTCGATCAGCGTGATGGGGGCGAAATCGTTGACCGCATCGTAGGGAAGGTTGGTGGACACAGCCGGGTTGACGACGTGGGTGGTCTGGGATGTGACCACCAGCGTGTAGCCGTCCGGCGCTGCGCGCGCCACAAACGTGGAACCCAGTGCGCCGCCTGCGCCGCCCTTGTTGTCGATCACCACACTCTGCCCGAGCACCTTGCCCAGCCGCTCGGCGATGGCTCGCCCGGCGTTGTCAACCGCGCCACCTGGTGGGAAAGGCACCACCAGCGTGATCGGCCGATTGGGATAGCGCGCAGCCGGAGCCTGCGCCAGCGATGGCAGGGCGATGGATGCGCCGATGGCGCCGACGGTGCGCACAAACTGGCGCCGCTGAAGGGGTGAGGTCATCTGGAGGTCCTTGGTGGTGGGTTTCATGTCTGGCTCATCTGGGTCGTTGAGGGTTGGCGGGGTCTGTCGGCCGCATGGCTTGAGACCTTGTGATGGACGCCCGCGGTGTGGCAACCGGGCGGTCGTCAAGCCACCGTCTGCAGGGCTTCACGGATGTGGCGTGCGAGATCGTTCAGGACTCCACCGATGTCTTCACGAACCTGGGTGGCGCGCGGCAGCAGCTCTCGGGTCTGTTCGTTCAGGTAGATGGCGCGGTTCAATTCAATTTGCAGACTTTCATGTCCCCGCACCGGGTCGCCGAAAACGCGCAACAGGTCCTGCCCGGCGTAGGGGTCGTTGACGCTCACCGTGTAGCCACGCTGGCGAAATGCTTCGCCGATGAGTTCGGTGAACTCCGCGCTGCAACTCACACCGTTCAGATTGCCCAGCACCACATCGGCCAGTGGGCCTGGTGCGACGCGCCCCAGCCGTTCGTAGGCGTTGCTGGGCATGGAGTGAAGGTTCAGGTGCCAGCGTGGTCCCTGCGGCGCGGCGGTGGTCAGCGCCTGAGCCAAGATGCGCCGGTAGGGGCGCCAGTAGTGTTCGATGCGGTGAGCAACCTCGCTGGCGGCCAGGCGTCGCGCGTAAATGGGTTGTCGGCTGGTCGTCAGGCTGGACACAAGGCCGTTGCCCAGCGCAAGGCTGCGCGCTGTCGGCGTCACTTCTTCAGGCCATCCGTCGGTCAACATCGCCAGGTCGATATCGCCTTCGTGCCGGTTCACATCCAGGTAGCTTCGAGGGAAGGTGGCGTGGACCAGCGTGCCGCCCACCTCGGGCACCCCATCCCAGAGCCAATCCACATGCGTGTCTTCGCTCTTGCGCAAATCGGCCAGACCGACCGAGTAGTCAAAATCCGCGGGGTAGTGGGTGCCGCTGTGGGGAGAGTCGCAAACCAGGGGGATCGCGGGGACAACTGGGTTGACCACGTGGACCGGGAGATCGGGCAATGGCATGGGGATCGGCGGCGCGAATGGGGTTGGCTGGGGCATCAATGGCTGGAGCTTATGCAGGCTGGATGCCTTGGACAAACGACACTTTGGTCTGTGCCGATAACCTGATGTAATCGCCCGATGCGGTTCAAATCCCCTTCATTGCCCGAGCTCCACGCGTTCCTGGCGGTGTGTCAGCTGGGGAGCTTTCGGCGCGCGGCCGAACGCCTGTGCGTCACCCAGGCCGCGGTGAGCCGAGCGGTTCAGCGGCTGGAGCAGCGCTTGTCCTGCACATTGCTGGATCGTTCGGGCGCTCCGGTACACCCCACCGAGCGCGGGCGGGAGTTTCTCCGTCTCACCGAGCCGCATGTGGAGGGTTTGGAGAAGGCCATTGGCTTGTTTGGGCAAAACCTCACCCTGCGCAAACTGCGCGTGAGCGTGGCGCCCTCGCTCGGCACCCGTTGGCTGGTGCCGCGGCTGCCGCAGTTTCAAGCCTTGCACCCAGACATCGACATCGAGCTGCGGCAGTTTCGGTACGACGAAGACTTCTCGCGCGACGATGTGGACCTGTGGCTGGCCATCAAGCGCTCGGCGCGCGCCTGGCCACGCGGCATTCGGGCGCGCTACCTGATGGGCAAGGAGATCTTGCCCGCCTGCACACCGGCGCTGGCGAGGGGCCTGAAGACGCCGGGCGATTTGTTGAAAGCGACCCTGCTGCAGCACACCAACTACCCCGGCAACTGGGCGCAGTGGTTGAGTCAAGCCGGTGGCGTGGACACGCTGCCCGCCCTGGGCCCAGGTTTCGATTTGGGGAGCAACCTGATCGTTGCGGCCTGTGCCGGCATGGGCGTCACCGTGATACAGCCTGCCTTGATTGAGGCCGAGTTGGCCTCTGGTCAATTGGTGATCCCGTTCAAGCAGGCGGCGATCACGGACCGCGGTTACTACCTGTGCAGTCGATCCGCCTTGTCGGGCAACGGGGAAGTTGAATTGCTGTCCAAATGGTTGTTGCAAGAGGCCAAGACTTCGATCGCCCGTTTCGTGGCCCTTCAAGGGTCCACGTCAACCCGTGGCCACTGAAGACGCGTTTTACCTGCTGAACGCCATGGGCATCACAACCGGTTTCCATCTCGATGCGCTGGTCGACGCGGGCCTGTCCCATGGCGACCGCCTGGTCAGCCTCGGCAGCTCGGGCATGGCGTGCACCTGACCGACCCACTTCAACCCACAACCTCCATGGACTTCAACGTCTGGCTCGCCTTCTTCGCTGCCTGCTGGGTGATTGCGCTCTCGCCGGGTTCCGGCGCGGTGCTGTCCATGACGCACGGCCTGGCTTACGGCGTGCGCGGCGCCAGCGCCACCATTGCCGGGCTGGAGGCCGGTGTCGCCGTCACCTTGCTGGTGGCCGGTGCGGGCGTGGGGGCGCTGCTGGTGGCATCGGCCACCGCGTTCACCGTGGTCAAGGTGGTCGGAGCGGCTTACCTCATCTGGCTCGGCTGGCGGCAGTGGATGGCACCGGTGGTGGCGGATGCAACGGCGGCATCGGCAGAGACGGTGCACGGCGGGTCACCGGCAGCGTTTCGCGCTGGGCTTCTTCACCAACGTGACCAACCCCAAAGGCATCGTGTTCATGGTGGCGGTGCTGCCGCAGTTCATAGACCCGGCGCGCAGCCTCTGGGTGCAGCTGCCGCTGCTGATGGTCACGGCGGTGGCGGTCGACGTGGTCGTCATGCACGGCTACGCGTTTCTGGCCTCGCGCGCCCAGCGCTGGCTGGCCACCGCCCGCGCCCGGCGCGCACAGAACCGCGTGTTCGGCGGCGTGCTCATGGCCATGGGCGCGAGTCTGCTGCTGGTCAAGCGCGGGGCGGCCTGAGCCGCGGGCCGCTACCATTGGCGCCCATGATTGAAGTCAGCTTGAATCCAGTGGATCTGCCGCCCGGCGTGCAGCGCGTCACCGCTGCGCTGGCCGAACTCGGCCACCCCCACAGCCCGGTGATGCTGGACGACGCCGCGCGCACCGCGCAGCAGGCGGCCGACGCGCTGGGCGTGGCGCTGGGCCAGATCGCCAAGAGCATCGTTTTCCGCCGCAAGAACCATCCGAGTGGCGATGACGCTGCGGTGCTCGTGATCACCTCGGGCGATTTGCGGGTGGACGAAAAGAAGGTGCAGGCCATTGTGTGTGCCGAGGGTGGCAAGCTCGGCCGGGCCGATGCGGAATTCGTCAAGGCCAAGACCGGCTTTTCCATTGGCGGCGTGTCGCCGCTGGCGCACGCCACGCCGCCGGTCGCGCTGATCGACGAGCAGCTGTTCCGCTTTGATGTGATCTGGGCCGCGGCCGGGCACCCGCATGGTGTTTTTCGCCTCTCGCCCGCCGATCTGAAACACCTCACCGGCGCACCCGTGCACGACGTGACCGCAGCGCTGGCCGCCACCCCATGAACAACGAACCGCTGATCAACCTGCGCGATGCGCGCGAACGCCACCCAGGCCCCGGCGTGCCTTCACCCTGTGTGTCCATCTGCGAGCTGGACGAACGCAGTGGCAGCTGCAAGGGGTGTTACCGGACGCTGCACGAGATCGCTGTCTGGAGCGCGCTGGACGATGCCGACAAGCTGCTGGTCTGGGAGCGCATCGAAGCGCGCCAGGCCTGACACCGACTCGGCGAGGACCCCATGGCCCACCACACCGTGCACCACATCACTTTCTGGTACGACCCGATCTCGCCGTACGCGCACCTGGCTTTTGAACGCCTGCCCGAAGCGCTGATGGGCCTGAGCGTGCAGGTGCGCTACCGGCCGGTGCTGTTTGCGGCCCTGCTCAAGGCCAACGGCCAGCTCGGCCCGGCCGAGATCGCAGGCAAGCGCGACTGGACCTACCGCCAGGTGCAGTGGCTGGGCCACCACCACGGTGTGCGGCTCGATCTGCCGGCAGCGCACCCCTTCAACCCTCTGGCCTTGTTGCGCCTGGGTCTGGCCACCGCCACCGACGACGCGCCCTTGGAGACCAACCGTTACGTGACCGAGCAGCTGTTCCATCATGTGTGGCATGGCGGCGGCGATGCGGTGGCGCCGGAGCGCCTCGCCGCGCTGGAGGCGCTGCTGCAGGACCACATGGCCCAGCGCCAGAAGCCTTGGGCAGCCCCGGACAGCGAAGCGGTGAAGCAGCGCCTGCGCGCCAACACCGAGGCGGCGCTGGCGGCCGGCGTGTTCGGTGTGCCCACGCTGTCGGTGGACGGCCGCCTGTTCTGGGGCCAGGACGCTCTGCCCATGTTGCGCGGCTGGCTGGACGGTGATGACTGGTTCCAGACCGGTGCCTGGGAGGCCGCAGCGGACTGGCCGGTGGGTGTGCGCCGATCGGGTTGAACGCGCGTTTCTTGATCCGGCTCATGGTCTGTGCGGCCTGCATGGCTACACTGAATTCAGCAAGTCCTTCTGGATTTGCCGACCGAGCGCCACACGCTTTCACCCATCAGGAGATCCGCCATGTTCAAAAAAATCCTCGTCCCCACCGACGGCTCTGACATCGCCCTGAAAGCCGCC
>JALOSH010000276.1 GCA_025458545.1 Hydrogenophaga sp. | reverse complement strand
TTCACCGACCAGCTCAAGGCCCTGAAAGATCCGAAGGTCATCAAGTACTGCCAGTACTACAGCATCGTGTTCGGCGGCTACGTGGCGCTGGCGCTCTGGATGGTGCAGTACTACGTGGGCGAATTCGGTCTGGACATCCGCATGGCCGCTTTGCTGGCCGCCTGTTTCTCGCTACCCGGTGGCGTGCTGCGCGCCATTGGTGGGGTGCTGTCCGACAAGTACGGCGCCCACAAGGTCACCTGGTGGGTGATGTGGGTGAGCTGGATCTGCCTGTTCCTGCTCAGCTATCCACAGACCGCCTTCACCGTGCAGACCGTCAACGGACCCAGCACCTTCCACATCGGCCTCAACGTCTATGTGTTCACTGGCCTGATGTTCGTGCTGGGTGTGGCTTTTGCCTTCGGCAAGGCCAGTGTCTTCAAGTACATCAGCGACGACTACCCACAAAACATCGGCGCCATCAGCGGCATCGTCGGCCTGGCTGGCGGCATGGGCGGCTTCGTGTTGCCCATCCTGTTCGGTGCGCTGATGGACCTGACCGGCATCCGCTCCAGCGCTTTCATGCTGATGTACGGCGTGGTCTGGGTCTCACTCATCTGGATGTATTGGACCGAGGTCCGCCAGACCGAAGTCATGGGCGGCAACGCCAAGTCGTTTTCTCTTCAGAACTGATCGTTCCGGTCAGCCCCATCATGAACACCCACACACCCTCCCGCGCCGACGTCCAGGACTGGCGCCCTGAAGACGAGCGCTTCTGGAACAGCACCGGCAAACAGATCGCCTACCGCAACCTCTGGATCTCGGTGCCCGCGCTGCTGTGCGGCTTCGCGGTCTGGGGCATGTGGGGGATCATCACTGTGCAGATGCTCAATCTGGGCTTCCCCTTCACCCAGGCCGAGCTGTTCACGCTCACCGCCATCTCCGGCATTTCTGGCGCCACCATGCGCATCCCGGCGTCCTTCCTGGTGCGCCTGGCCGGTGGCCGCAACACCATCTTTCTCACCACCGCCATGCTGCTGGCACCGGCGATTGGCACCGGCATCGCGTTGCAGCACCCCGAGTGGCCTCTGTGGGCGTTTCAGCTGCTGGCGCTGTGGTCGGGTGTGGGCGGAGGCAACTTTGCCTCCAGCATGTCCAACATCAGCACCTTCTTTCCAAAGCGGCTGCAAGGCACGGCGCTGGGCCTGAACGCGGGCCTGGGCAACTTCGGTGTGACGACCATGCAGATCGTGATTCCGCTGGTGATGACGCTGCCGCTGCTGGGCGCCCTCGGTGGTGAGTCGATGACGCTGGTGAAAGACAGTGGCTGGATCTTCGGCAAGATCGCTGCCGGCACACCGACCTGGATACAGAACGCCGGCTTTGCCTGGGTGTTCTCCCTGGTGCCGCTGTCGATCCTGGCCTGGTTTGGCATGAACAACCTCAAAACGGTGTCGCCCGATGCGGGCAACCCGCTGGTGGCGTTCGCCAAGGTCACCTACCTCTACACCCTGGCCTTCATCCCGGCCATCCTCATGCTCTGGCTGTACCTGCCAGCCCCTACCGGTCTGGGCATCCTGAACATGTGGGTCGCGATCCCGCTGGACATCATCCTCGCGCTGATGATGATGAAGCTGGCGGCCTTCGGTCCCATGAAAGAGGGCGTGAGCAAACAGTTCGCCATTTTTCGGAACAAGCACACCTGGTCGCTGACCGCGCTGTACATCGTCACCTTCGGCTCCTTCATCGGCTTCTCGATGGTGCTGCCACTGGCCATCACGGTGATCTTCGGCTTCCAGCACGTGATCGATCCCGCCACCGGCCTGATGAGCCACACGCTGAAGAACCCCAACGCGCCGTCGGCTCTTACCTACGCTTGGATCGGTCCGTTCGTGGGCGCGGCGGTTCGCCCCATCGGCGGCTGGATCAGTGACAAGGTCGGTGGCTCCATCGTCACCCAGGTGATTTCGGTGGTGATGGTGTTCGCCTCTGCAGCGGTGGGCTACGTGATGATGCAGGCCTACAGCTCGTTCACACCCGAGCAGTACTTCCCCGCCTTCATCGGCCTGTTCATCGTGCTGTTCTTTGCCAGCGGCATCGGCAACGGCTCGACCTTCCGAACCATCGGCGTCATCTTCGACCGGCAGCAGGCTGGCCCCGTGCTGGGCTGGACCTCGGCCGTCGCCGCCTACGGCGCCTTCATCGCACCGGTGGTGATCGGCGCCCAGATCAAGGCCGGCACGCCGCAATACGCCATGTACGGCTTCGCGATCTTTTATGCCTTGTGCCTGGTGCTGAACTGGTGGTTCTACCTGCGCAAAGGCGCCGAGATCAAAAACCCCTGAGCCTGCGCCCACACGAAGCGTCACACCCCATTTTTCGGAGACCTCCATGAGCCATTTTCTCGACCGCCTCACCCACTTCAGCCTGCCGAAGGAAGCCTTCTCAGGCAACCACGGCCTGACCACCAACGAAGACCGTACCTGGGAAGACGCCTACCGCAACCGCTGGGCGCACGACAAGATTGTGCGCAGCACCCACGGCGTGAACTGCACCGGCAGCTGCTCGTGGAAGATCTACGTCAAGGGCGGTATCGTGACCTGGGAAACCCAGCAGACCGACTACCCTCGCACCCGCTGGGACATGCCCAACCACGAGCCGCGCGGCTGCGCTCGCGGAGCCTCGTACAGCTGGTACCTGTACTCAGCGAACCGGGTGAAGTACCCCATGGTGCGCGGCCGACTGCTGGAACGCTGGCGCGAGGCGCTCAAGGTCAGCAAGAGCCCAGTCGATGCCTGGGCGCTGATCCAGCAAAACCCAGAAGCCCGGCGCGACTACCAGCAGGTGCGCGGCATGGGCGGCTTCGTGCGCAGCTCCTGGGATGAGGTCAACCAGCTGATCGCAGCGGCCAACGTTTACACCATCAAGCAGCACGGCGCCGACCGGATCATCGGCTTCTCGCCGATCCCCGCCATGTCCATGGTGAGCTACGCCGCTGGTTCACGCTACCTGTCGCTGATCGGTGGCGTGTGCATGAGCTTCTACGACTGGTACTGCGACCTGCCGCCAGCCAGCCCGCAGATCTGGGGCGAACAGACCGACGTGCCCGAGTCGGCCGACTGGTACAACAGCTCGTTCATCATCGCCTGGGGTTCAAACGTGCCCCAGACCCGCACGCCCGACGCCCACTTCTTCACCGAGGTGCGCTACAAGGGTTGCAAGACGGTGGCGGTCACGCCCGACTATTCGGAAGTGGCCAAGCTGTCCGACATCTGGATGCACCCCAAGCAGGGCACCGACGCCGCGCTGGCCATGGCCATGGGCCATGTGGCGCTGAAAGAGTTTTACTTCCCCGATGGCGGCAGGCAGCGCAGCAGCTACTTCGACGACTACGCCCGCCGCTACACCGACCTGCGATGGCACGGTGACCATGGTGCCCGACCGCTACCTGCGCGCCAGCGACTTCAACGGCCAGATGGGCCAGAAGAGCAACCCCGAGTGGAAAACCGTGGCCTTCGACACCGCTGGCAAAGCGGTGCTGCCCAACGGCTCCATCGGTTTCCGCTGGAACGAACCTAGCCGCGATGGCGAGAAAGACAGCGAAGGCAAGTGGAACCTGGAATCGAAAGAGGCACGCAACAACACCGACGTGAAACTCAAGCTCTCGGTGATCGAGGACGGCGAGCAGGAGACCCAGGTGGTGGACGTCGGCTTCCCATACTTCGGCGGCCGCGACACCCCCAACTTCACCGCCAACGCACAGAACGGCGACATCAACCACGCCAAGGTGCCAGCCGTCCAGCTGCGCTTGGGCAAGGCGGGTGAAGAACGCTACGCGATGGTCGCCACCGTGTTCGACCTGCAGGTCGCGCAGTACGGTATCGACCGCGGTCTGGGCAGTGGTGCCAAAAACTTCGACGACAACGCGGCCTACACCCCCGCCTGGCAAGAAAGCATCACCGGTGTGCCGCGCGAGCAGGTCATCACCGTGGCGCGACAGTTTGCCGACAACGCCGACAAGACCCACGGCAAGTCCATGGTGATCATCGGCGCGGCCATGAACCACTGGTACCACGCCGACATGAACTACCGCGGCGTCATCAACCTGTTGATGATGTGCGGCTGTATCGGCCAGAGCGGCGGCGGCTGGGCGCATTACGTGGGCCAGGAAAAACTGCGCCCGCAAACGGGCTGGGTGCCGCTGGCCTTTGCCACCGACTGGGTGCGCCCGCCGCGCCAGATGAACAGCACCAGTTTCTTCTACGCCCACACCGACCAGTGGCGCTACGAGAAGCTCGGCATGGAAGAGATCGTGTCGCCCACGCTGAGCAAAGCCGACAAGGCCGCCTTCAGCGGCAGCATGATCGACTTCAACGTGCGCGCCGAGCGCATGGGCTGGTTGCCCAGCGCACCGCAGCTCAAGACCCACCCGATGCAGGTGGTCAAAGACGCTCAGGCCGCAGGCCTGGACGCCAAGGACTATGTCGTCAAGGCGCTCAAGGATGGCACGCTGGAGATGAGCTGCGAAGACCCGGACGCACCGCAGAACTGGCCGCGCAACATGTTTGTGTGGCGGTCCAACCTGTTGGGCTCCAGCGGCAAGGGCCACGAGTATTTCTGCAAGCACCTGCTGGGCACCGAGAACGGTGTGCAGGGCAAGGACCTGGGCAAGGACGACGCCAAGCCAGCCGAAGTGAAGTGGCACAAGGACGCGCCGCAAGGCAAGCTGGACCTGCTGGTCACGCTCGACTTCCGCATGAGCACGACCTGCCTGTACTCCGACATCGTGCTGCCGACCGCCAGCTGGTACGAAAAGAACGACCTCAACACCAGCGACATGCACCCCTTCATCCACCCGCTGAGCGCGGCGGTGGACCCAGTGTGGCAATCGCGTTCGGACTGGGAAATCTACAAGGGCTTTGCCAAGACCTTCAGCGAGGTCTGCGTCGGCCACCTGGGCGTGGAAAAAGAGGTGGTGCTCTCGCCCATCATGCACGACACCCCTGGCGAAATGGCGCAGGCCTTTGACGTCAAGGAATGGAAGAAGGGCCAGTGTGAACTGATGCCCGGCAAGACCGCGCCGCAGATCGCGGTGGTCGAACGCGACTACCCCAACACCTTCAAGCGTTTCACGGCCCTGGGGCCGCTGCTGGACAAGCTGGGCAACGGCGGCAAAGGCATCGGCTGGAAGACCGGCACCGAAGTGGAACAGCTCGGCCAGCTCAACGGCAAGACGCTGGAAGCCGGTGTTTCAGAGGGCATGCCACGCATCGTGACCGATATCGACGCCTGCGAAGTCATCATGCAGCTGGCGCCCGAGACCAATGGCCACGTGGCAGTGAAGGCCTGGGAAGCGCTGGGCAAGCAGACCGGTCGCGACCACACACATCTGGCGCTCTACCGCGAAGACGAGAAGATCCGCTTCCGCGACATCCAGGCGCAGCCGCGCAAGATCATCAGCTCGCCCACCTGGAGCGGCATCGAGTCCGAGACGGTGAGCTACAACGCCGGTTACACCAACGTGCACGAATACATCCCATGGCGCACGCTGACCGGTCGCCAGCAGTTCTACCAAGACCACCCCTGGATGATCGCTTTCGGTGAAGGCTTCGGCAGCTACCGCCCGCCGGTGGACCTGAAGACCACCAACAGCATCTACAACATCAAGCCCAACGGCAACAAAGAGATTCAGCTGAATTTCATCACGCCGCACCAGAAGTGGGGGATTCACTCCACCTACAGCGACAACCTGATGATGCTCACGCTGAACCGGGGCGGCACCGTGGTATGGCTGAGCGAAGACGACGCCAAGAGCGCGGGCATTCAGGACAACGACTGGGTCGAGCTGTTCAACATCAACGGCGCCGTGGCGGCACGTGCGGTGGTGAGCCAGCGCGTCAATAACGGCATGGTGATGATGTACCACTCGCAAGAGAAGATCATCAACACCCCAGGCAGCGAGATCACCGGCGTGCGCGGCGGCATCCACAACTCGGTGACCCGCATCGTCTTGAAGCCTACCCACATGATCGGCGGCTACGCGCAGCTGAGCTACGGCTTCAACTACTACGGAACCATCGGCACCAACCGCGACGAGTTCGTGGTGGTACGCAAGATGAGCAAGGTGGACTGGCTCGACACACCGGCCGACGACCACCTGGTGCGCGCCTACCAGGCGCAGGGCGAGAACCCCTGAAGCGGGAGAGCACAACATGGCGCAACCACATGCCACCGCCGGCGAAGTCATCGCCGCTGGACCACTGGGAGCCGATTGGCCTGCGGGTCAATCGCTCACCCTGGTCCGAGAACCCGATCTCCAGATCTCTCGCCTGGTGCTGCCTGCCGGACACCAGCTAAAGCCTCACCGAGTGCCTCAACAACTGGTGATCCAGTGCCTCGAAGGTCAAGTGGTCTTTGAAACCATGGGTCGTCAACTGACGCTGAACCCCGGCGATCTGTGCCACCTGCCACCCGATGAGACCCACGCTGTTCATGCACTCGAAAGCAGCTCCGTGCTGCTCACCCTGATCAACACCCACGCGAATCCCTCTCGCCATTTCGGAGAAAATCCATGAAGATACGCGCACAAATCGGCATGGTGCTCAACCTCGACAAATGCATCGGTTGTCACACCTGCTCGGTCACTTGCAAACAGGTCTGGACCAGCCGCCCCGGGGTGGAATACGCCTGGTTCAACAACGTCGAGACCAAGCCTGGCATTGGGTACCCCAAGGAGTGGGAAAACCAGGAAAAGTGGAAGGGTGGCTGGGTCCGCAAGGCCGACGGCTCCATCGTGCCCAAGCAAGGTGGCAAGTGGTCGCTGCTGATGAAGATCTTCAGCAACCCCAACCTGCCGCAGATCGACGACTACTACGAACCCTTCACCTTCGACTACGACCACCTGCAGTCGGCACCCGAGATGAAACACGCGCCCACCGCGCGCCCCCGTTCGCTGATCACTGGCAAGCGCATGGAAAAGATCGAATGGGGCCCGAACTGGGAAGAGATCCTGGGTGGCGAGTTCAGCAAGCGCAGCAAGGACGCAAACCTGGACGGTTTCGAGCAGACCCAGAAAGACATGATGGGTCAGTTCGAGAACACCTTCATGATGTACCTGCCGCGCCTGTGCGAGCACTGCCTGAAC
>JALOSH010000275.1 GCA_025458545.1 Hydrogenophaga sp. | reverse complement strand
CTGCGCGAGCTGGCCAAGCTGCTGGAGATGCCGCTGGCCGATTTGAAAAAGCGCCTGTCCAACGAAGACAAGACCTTTGTCTGGGTCAAGCGCCAGGTGGACGAGCCGGTGGCCAAGCAGATCGCTGCGCTGGGCATCAAGGGCATTTACCAGCGCCGCGAATACAAGCGCCAGTACCCCGAAGGCGAAGCCGCCGCGCACGTGGTGGGTTTCACCAATGTCGAAGACCGTGGCCAAGAAGGCGTGGAGCTGGCCTTCAACAAACAGCTGGCTGGCAAGAACGGCTCGCGCCGCGTGATCAAGGACCGGCTGGGCCGTGTGGTCGAGGACGTGCGCGATGTGATCCCGCCCGTGGACGGTCCCGACCTGCAGCTTTCGATCGACAGCAAGGTGCAGTTTTTTGCCTACGAGAAACTGCGCGATGCGGTGCGCGAACACAAGGCCAAGGCCGGCAGCGCGGTGGTGCTCGATGCGCAGACCGGTGAGGTGCTGGCCCTGGCCAACTACCCGAGCTACAACCCCAACCGCCGGGTGAACCTCACGGGTGAGCAGTTGCGCAACCGGGTGCTGACCGACAGCTTCGAGCCCGGCTCCACCATGAAGCCCTTCGTGGTGGCCCAGGCGCTCGACAAGGGCTTGGTCAAGCCGACCACACCGATCCACACCGCCCCGGGTCGCCTGTCCATCGGCGGCTCCACCATCTCCGATTCGCATCCGTACGACGTGATGACGGTGACCGAGGTGCTCCAGAAGTCGAGCAACGTGGGCACGGTCAAGCTGGCGATGCAGATGAGCCCGCGCGAAATGTGGGAAACCTATGCCCAGGCTGGCTTCGGACAGAAACCGCAGCTGCCGTTCCCGGGCGCGGTCAGCGGGCGTTTGCGGCCCTACAAAACCTGGCGCCCGATCGAGCAGGCCACCATGAGTTACGGCTATGGCCTGTCGGCTTCGCTGTTCCAGCTCGCACAGGCTTACACGATCTTCGCGCGCAATGGCGAACTGATCCCGGTGACGCTGCACAAGTCCGATATGCCGGCCACCGGGGTGCGTGTGTTCAGCGAACAGAACGCACTGGCGGTGCGCAAGATGCTGGAGCTGGCCGCTGGCCCCGGTGGCACCGCGCCCAAGGCGCAGACCATTGGCTATTCGGTGGGCGGCAAGACCGGCACGGCGCGCAAACAGGAAGGCAAGGGCTACGCCGACAAGAAGTACCGCAGCTGGTTCGTCGGGCTGGCACCGGTCGATCGGCCGCGCATCGTGGTGGCGGTGATGATCGACGAGCCGAACAACGGCGTGTTCTACGGCGGGCTGGTGGCCGCGCCGGTGTTCAGCGAAACGGTGCAGCAGACGCTGCGCGTGCTCGGTGTGCAGCCCGACATGAACGTCAAGCCGATGATCGTCACCGAAGTCGTGGAGGAGTCATTCTGATGCGGCCCCCCCCCGTCGCTCGCTCGCTGCGCGTAGCCGCATCCCCCCTCCAGGGGGCAACACCTGCGCCCCGGCAAAGCCGGTTGCGCGGTGTTCTGGCCTGGGGGCACGGCCTATGACACATGTCTTGAAAGAACCCCAGGCCGTCGCCGACTGGTTGCGCAGCCGCGTGACCGGATCGCTGCAGTGCGACAGCCGCCGCGTGGGCGCGGGCGACGCCTTCGTGGCATGGCCCGGCGCTGCGACCGACGGACGCCGCTATGTGGGCGCGGCGCTGCAAGCGGGTGCGTCGGCGGCGCTGGTCGAGGCCGAGGGTGCCGAGGCCTTCGGGTTCGACGATCCGCGCATCCTGGCGGTGCCGGGGCTCAAACAGCAGGCTGGTCCCATCGCCAGCGCTTTCTTCGGCGACCCGACGGCATCGCTGGATGTGGTGGCCATCACCGGCACCAACGGCAAGACTTCCTGTGCCTGGTGGGTGGCGCAATTGCTGTCGAGCGTGAAGCGCCCCTGTGCGGTGGTCGGCACGCTGGGCGTGGGCCTGCCGCCGCTCGGTGGCCAGCCGTCGACCATCGTCTCGACCGGACTCACCACGCCCGACCCGGTGCTTTTGCAGTCGCGCCTGCGCGGGCTGCTGGACGGTGGCACACAGGCTTGTGCCATCGAGGCCTCGTCCATCGGTCTGGTCGAAGGGCGGCTGAACGCCACCCACATTCGCGTGGCGGTGTTCACCAATTTCACCCAGGATCACCTGGACTTTCACGGCAGCATGGAAGCCTATTGGGCCGCCAAGGCGGCGCTGTTCGATTGGCCTGGCCTGCGCTCGGCGGTGGTCAACCTGGACGATGCACGCGGCGCCGCACTGGCCGTGCAACTGGCCGCCCGTCCGCTGGACCTATGGACGGTTGGCATAGACGACCCGTCCCAGTCCTCCAGCGCACGTTTGACAGCCCGGGACATCGGTTTCACCCACAGCGGCATGTGCCTGAGCGTGGTCGAGCGCAACACGGCGGGTCTGGTCACTGGAACCTACAGCCTGAACCTGCCGCTGGTGGGGCGCTACAACGTGTCCAACCTGTTGTGCGTGCTGGCATCGGCCCGCGCGCTCGGTGTGCCGCTGGCCGAAGCGGTGCGGGCCTGTGCAGCGCTCACGCCGGTGCCGGGCCGCATGGAGCAGGTGGCCGCTGCCGACCAGCAGCCGCTGGTGCTGGTGGACTATGCCCACACGCCCGACGCGCTGGAAAAAGCCCTGGAAGCGCTGCAGCCGCTGGCCCGCCAGCGCGGCGGTGTGCTCTGGGCCGTGGTGGGCTGCGGTGGCGACCGCGACGCCAGCAAACGCCCGCTGATGGCGGCGGTGGCCGAGCGCGGCACACAACACGCCGTGCTCACCAGCGACAACCCGCGCAGCGAAGACCCGCTGCTCATCTTGCAGCAGATGGTGGCCGGGCTGTCTCGGCCGGAGCAGGCGCTGGTCGAAGCCGATCGCGCACAGGCGATTGCCCGCGCGGTGCAGCGTGCCGACGCGCGCGACGTGGTGCTGATCGCTGGCAAAGGACATGAGGACTACCAGGAAGTGATGGGTGTGAAGAAGCCGTTTTCCGATCTGGCGCAAGCGCGTGCCGCGTTGGCCCAACGGGCCACCGCCCAGGGAGCTGCTGCATGAAGACGTTGGCCCAGCTCCTGCCTCAGCTCACCGGTGCGCAAACCCAGGGTGAGCCCGGCCCAGCCGTGTTGCGCGTGCACACCGACACCCGCAGCTTGCAGCCCGGCGACCTGTTTGTGGCCCTCAAGGGCGAGCGCTTCGACGCGCACGATTTCCTGCCGCAGGCGCGCGCACAAGGGGCCGTGGCCGCCATCGCCCACAGCGGTCTGGCGGCGGCCGGACTGCCCGGCGTGGAGGTGCCCGACACCCGGCTCGCGCTGGGTGAGCTGGCCCGCCTGTGGCGCGAACAGTTCAGCCTGCCGCTGATCGCGGTGACCGGCAGCAACGGCAAGACCACGGTCACGCAGATGATCGCGTCCATCCTGCGCGCCGCTGCGGCTGGCCCGGCGGCGCTCGCCACGCAGGGCAACCTGAACAACGACATCGGCGTGCCGCTCACGCTGTTGCGCCTGCGCGCAGAGCATCGTCTGTCGGTGGTCGAGCTGGGCATGAACCACCCGGGCGAGATCGCCTACCTTGCTGCACTCGCGCAGCCCACCGTAGCCCTGGTCAACAACGCCCAGCGCGAGCACCAGGAGTTCATGGGCACGGTCGAAGCACAACGCCCAGCGCGAGCACCAGGAGTTCATGGGCACGGTCGAAGCAGTGGCGCAGGAGAACGGACAAGTCATCCTGGCCCTGCGCGACGGTGGCGTGGCTGTGTTCCCGAGCGACGACGACCACACGCCTGTTTGGCGTGAACTCGCCGCAGGCCGCCGCGTGCTTACCTTCAGCGACACCGACATCACCGCCGATGTCCACGCATTGCGCGCCGACTGGACAGACGGCGCTTGGTTGATGCGTTTCAAATCTCCGGCGGGCGAGCAAGACTGTCGCCTGCACATCGCGGGTCGCCACAACGTGCGCAACGCATTG
>JALOSH010000274.1 GCA_025458545.1 Hydrogenophaga sp. | reverse complement strand
TGCCTGGCGGTTTGTGCGGTGCGAGTCAGGGCCTGGAACGCCGCTTCGATCACGCCCTGCCTCAACCCATCGGAGCCCGCGCCAGCGAGCCCGCGCCAGCCTGCGTGCGCGGCGGCCACCACCGTGCCGGCCCGGTTGGTGAACAGCACCGGCAGGCAATCGGCCACCATGATGGTGCAAGCGACACCAGGGCGATCGACAACACAGGCATCGGCCTCTGTGCCGTCCGGCGTGGCACCGTCGAGTGAAACCACCCGCGTACCGTGGACCTGGTTGAGGAACACCGGGCGCACACCGAGTGCTTCCTGCAGGCGTTGCCGGTTGATCGACACAGCGGCCGGGTCGTCGCGCACATGCTCACCCAGGTTGAAGCTGTCGAAGGGCGCCCTGGACACACCGCCGGTGCGGGTGGTGAACAGCGCCTTCACCCGGGACGGCGCCGGCCAGTCGGGCAGCAGCCAGTCGGCAGGCGCAGCCATCAGGCTTCGTGGTCCGGGCAGGCGGAGGGCTGGGCCTGCTGGAAAGCTGGCAAGGCCATGCAGGCATCGAACGCAGCCATGGTGCGGGGCAGTCCGTCCAGCGGGGTGTTGAAGCGCTTGCCGTTGAAAATCTGTGGCACCAGGCAACAGTCGGCCAGGGTCGGTGTGTCGCCATGGCAGAACACCGAGGGTGGGAGCAAGGCGAGCTGGCGTTCGAACGCCTCCAGCCCGGTGCGAACCCAGTACCGGTACCAGGTGTTCTTGGTCTCTTCGTCCAGTTTCAGGTCTTTGGACAGGTACTTGAGCACCCGCAAGTTGTTGATGGGGTGGATCTCGCAGGCGATGGACTGCGCCAGCGCCCGAACACGGGCACGACCCACGGCATCGCGCGGCACCAGCGCGGGCTCGGGATGGGTTTCATCCAGGTACTCGATGATCGCCATCGACTGCGACAGCCGCGTGCCATCCTCCAGTTCCAACACGGGCACCAACTGGTCGGCCGCGATTGTGCTCGCCCTTGGCCAGGTGCACCGGGACGTAGTCGTAAGCAAGCCCCTTGATGGCCAGCGCGATGCGCACGCGGAACGAGGCGGAGGAACGGAAGTAGTTGTAAAGCTTCATGGGACCCGAGGATAAACCGGTTGGACCTCAGCACTCACCTCACCCAGGCACCGCAGTGCCTCGGCCACCGCAGGCACGATGCTCACCGCGTTGCTGGCGTGGGGGATGCAGTCGGTGCTCCAGATCTGGCCGGCACCAGCGTCACGAATCAACGCCTCTGCCCCGGGGGCGAACAGCGCGTGCGTCACCGCCACATCCACCGATGCCGCGCCCGCGGCCTTGAGCAGCCGCGCCGCCTGGGCCACCGTGTGGCCGGAACTGGCCACATCGTCCATCAACACCACAGTGCGTCCAGACACCGGGACGCCGGGCAGTTCGATGTCCACATGGCGGTCGCCATGGCGCGTCTTGCGGCACACCGCGCTTGGCCAGCCGTGGCGCTGCGCGGCCTGCGCGACCCACTGAAGGGACTCTTCATCGGGGCCGATCAGCAGCACGTCCTGGCGCTGGCTGGCGATGAAATCGGCCAGCAGCGGCGCACCGCTGAGCACCACCGCGTCCTTCACCGGCACCGCCTCTTCCAGCGTGGCCACGCGGTGCAGGTGCGGGTCCACCGTGACCACGGCGTCAAACAGCGTGGCGAGGCACGCGCCCAGCACGCGCTGGCTCACCACCTCGCCAGGGTTGAACGCGATGTCCTGCCGCATGTAGGCCAGGTAGGGCGCGACCCATGTGAGGTGCCGGGCGCCGAGCTGTCGTGCCGTGGGCGCGGCCAGCAACAGCTCCACAATCTTTTCGTTCGGCTGGTGCAGACCACGCCACAACACCACACGCGGTGGCAGCCGCTCGGGCAGGCGCAGGCGCAGCTCACCGTCGGGAAACCGGTGCCGCTCGATCAGCGCAAGGCGGAACCCCGCCGCGCGCGCCGCGGCCTGGGCCGTGGCCTGCTCGTCGTCAAAACACAGCAGCATGCCGCTGGTGGAATCGGGGGCGGTTGTGTGCATCAGAACTCCACAAAAACCTGGGGCAGCTGCCCAGCCTCGCCGATGCGGTAGCCCAGGGCCTTGGCCACGGCCTGGCGCGCAAAATCCAGATCGGCCGGGTAGCTGGCGTGCACCCGGTACAGCTCGTCCCCCGCCTTCACGGTGTCGCCGAGCTTGGCTCGCAAATCCACCCCGGCTGACTTCACCTTGGGCGCGCCCGCCAGCCGGGCGATCTGCGCAATCTGCAGGTTGTCGATGCCGGTGACCATGCCCGATGCGGGGGCGGTCACCACCATCGTGAGCGCGCCCAGCGCAGGGTGGTGGTGGTCGAAACCGCGCGATCCCTGCGCCTGGACGATGGCCTGCATCTGCGCCAGCGCGCGGCCCGAGTCGAGGATGTCGCGCGCGATCCGGAAGCCGTCGCCGCCGCGCACATCAGGGCTGCACTCGATGAGCCGGCCCGCGAGCCGCAGCGACTTCTGGCGCAAGTCGTTGGGCGCGTCCGGGTGGTTCTCCAGGACCTGCATCACGTCGCGCGCCTCCAGCACCGGGCCGACACCGCGGCCAATGGGCTGGCGGCCGTCGGTGATCACCACGTCCAGCGACAGGTGCATGCGCTGCGCCACGTACTCGAACAGGCGCCGCAGGCGCTGCGCCTCGGGCATGGAACGCACCTTGGCGGTGGGGCCAATCGGGATGTCGAGCACCAGGTGGGTGGCGCCGGCCGCGATTTTTTTGGACAGGATGGACGCCACCATCTGCCCGGGCGAGTCGATGTTCAGCGGCCTTTCGACCGAGATCAGCACGTCGTCGGCCGGCGACAGGTGGGCAGTGCCGCCCCAGGCCAGGCAGCCGTGGTGGTCGCGGACGATACCGGTTAGCTGCTCGAACGGCAGCTCCACGTCGGCCAGCACCTCCATGGTGTCGGCCGTGCCGGCGGGCGAGGTGATGGCGCGCGACGAGGTCTTGGGAAACACCAGCCCGTAAGCCGCGACGATGGGCACCACCAGCATCGAGGTGCGGTTGCCCGGGATGCCGCCGATACAGTGCTTGTCCACCACCAGCGGCTGCTGCCAGTCCAGCCTGCGGCCGCTCCCCACCATGGCTTCGGTGAGAAAAAACACCTCTTCCCGGTCCAGCTCGCTGCGGTTGCTGGCGACCACGAAGGCGGTGAGTTCGATCTTGGAATAACGGTGCTCGGCGATGTCGCGCACGATCGCATGGAAATCGTCGCGGGTCAGGCGCTCGCCGTTGATCTTGCGAAACAGCGCCGGAATGGATTCGGCCGGTTCGGCCTGCGACACCGACGCCGGGTGCCCGTCGGGCACGTCCAGCTGGGCAAAGGCGTCTTCCGACACGCCGAGCTGATCGCAGCCAACGATGGACGGATCGTCCACCACATTGAGCGTGGCGAGGATGCGCCGACCGTTGGCCCGGATTTCCACCTTGGACAGCGCCTGAAACCCCTCGGCCCGGTAGACCGCGCAGTCGCGGTGCAGATAGGCCACGTTCTCGCGCCAGGTGTCGATGGCGACACGCTTGAGGATGAGGCCGTTGTGCCCGGCGGTCGGGGCGGTGTCGGTGCGGGTCTCCATGGGTCAACGATACACCGGTCCGGTGCCAGCGGGCGCGACACAAGCCGCTGGCCGACTGGTGCAAACTGTGGGCTGCTGCCGCCCGGCGGCACGCGTTTCAGACTCACCTCCAGGAGATCCGCGCATGAAGGCCGAACAGAACCAACGCATCACCCAGGTCGGTCCGGGCACGCCCGGCGGCGAATTGCTGCGCCGCTACTGGCAGCCGGTGGCGCTGCTCGACGAGTTCAACCCGGCGCTGGACCCGACGATGGCGGTGCGCCCGGTGAAAGCGGTGCGGGTGCTCGGACAAGACTTCGTGCTGTTCCGCAACGCCCAGGGTGCCTACGGCCTGCTCGACCGCGACTGCCCGCACCGGGGCGCCGACCTCGCCTACGGCCGCAACGAGGGCGATGGCCTGCGCTGCCCTTTTCACGGCTGGAAGTTCGACGTCTCGGGCCAGTGCACCGAGACCCCGGCCGAGCCCGCGGGTAGCACGCTGTGCACGCGCATCCGCCAGCGCAGCTACCCGCTGGTGAAGCAGGCCGGAACCCTGTTCGGCTGGTTCGGCCCCGAAGGCAGCACGCCGCCGCCCTTCCCGGCACTGGACTGTTTCGAAGCCCCCGCCAGCCACAGCTTCGCGTTCAAGGGCCTGTGGCACTGCAACTGGCTGCAGGCGTTTGAGGTCGGCATCGACCCGGCGCATGCTTCGTACCTGCACCGCTTCTTCAACGACGCCCCGCTCGACGACAGCTACGGCAAACAGTTCCGCGGCGCCAGTGTGGGCGAGGTGGGCGGCGAGCGCTGGCCCATGACCCGGGTGATGCGCGAATTCGGCCAGCCACAGATCAGCTTCACGCAGCAGCCCTATGGCCTGCAGCTGACCGCCCTGCGCCCCATGACCGACACGCTGACCCATGTGCGCGTCACCAACGCGGTGTTTCCGCAGACCTTTGTGATCCCGCTGTCGGAGACCATGACGATCACGCAGATGCACGTGCCGGTGGACGACACACGCAACTATTGGTACGCCTTCTTCACCAGTTTCGACAAACCGGTGGACAAGGACACCATGCGCAACCAGCGGCTGTCCGCCGTCACCCTGCCCGACTACATCCCCAGGTCTGG
>JALOSH010000273.1 GCA_025458545.1 Hydrogenophaga sp. | reverse complement strand
CATCCCCGCCCAGGCACGCGCGCTGCGCGCGTTGGGCTGCGAAGCGGTGGTCATCACCGGTGGCGACGCGGCATTGCTGCAGCGCCACGAAGGGCTCTCGCTCGACTGGCTGGACACGCCCCAGGCCAGCGGCTGGCTGAGCCTTCCGCGCGAACACACGCCGCACAACCACGGCACCGGCTGCACCTTCGCATCGGCCTTGGCCGCTGCGCTCGCGCTCGGCTGGGTCACGGCCGACGCGGCGGTGCTCGCCAAGATGGCCGCCACCTTCGCGCTGCGGCATGCGCGCGCCGTGGGCCGGGGCATCGGTCCGGTGGTCGCACGTCCGGGCTTTGCCACCGAGCCTTCGCTGCTGCCGCAGCTGTCGCTGGACGCACAAGCCCCGACCCACTGGCACACCCGAGCACGCGGTCGTGAGCCCGGCGTCTACGCCATCGTGGAGAGTGCAGAGCGGGTAGAGGCGGTGCTGCGCGCCTCACACCAGGCTGCCACGGTCGACACGATCCAGCTGCGCATGAAGCGGCCCGAAGGTCTGGACGATGCCGCGTGGGAAACGGCGCTGCGCGACGGCATCGCCCGCAGCCAGCGCGCGGCCGACGCGGCGGGCGTGCTGCTGGTCATCAATGACCACTGGCAGGCCGCACTGACCGCCGGCGCCCGGGCGCTGCACCTGGGGCAGGACGACCTGCTCGCGCTCACACCGCCCGACCGCGCACGGCTGGACGCCGCCCGCGCGCAGGGCCTGCAACTGGGCATCAGCTCGCACAGCCTGTGGGAATTGTGCCGCGCCGCCGGGCAGCAACCCGACCTGATCGCCTGCGGCCCGGTCATCGGCGGCATTCTGGAACCCGCGCAACTGCAGGCGGTGGCCGTCGCCGGGGCGGCAGGGGGCTGCGTGGTGCGTGGCCTGGGCGATGAGCCCTCGACCACCCTGCCCGCCTGGCTCGACGCCTGGCGTCAGGGCAGCGCGACAAAACCCATTGGCGCTGCGCCCAACCTGCCGCACCCGACACTGCCCAGTTGAACGGCCTTTGGCTTGGGCGGTTTGACGGGCCACAAGCGCCGACCCATGATGGACGCCGGATCGAAAGGATGGCCAGCATGGACATCGTGGCGCATGGATGGTGGTTGGGCGTGGGCTTTGGTGCGGCCGCCCTGGCCGGACACACACAGCCCACAGCGCGCACGACAGAGTTGATGCTGGGGCTGGCCTTGGCACCGGACCTGATTCACCTGCTGCCGGTGGCCATCGGCGAACTGGAGGCCAGCGGGAACCTGGGCACCTTGAGCATCTACGCCTTGGCCCTGCCTGGCGCCGAGCCGCCCATGTCGGCCACGGTGGCCTGGTGGGCCCACCACCTGCACTGCATTTTTCACAGCGCGGTGGTAGCCACTGGGGTCACGCTGGCACTGCGCGTTGCCTTGAAGCGCTGGTGGCTGCCCTTGCTGGGCTGGTGGTCGCACATCGTGATCGATGTGTTCACCCACTCGCCCGACTTCTACCCCTCACCGGTCTTGTATCCGTTCACCTACCGCGGGTTCGACGGCGTTGCCTGGAACCGGCCCGTTTTTCAGGTGCTGAACTACAGCGCGCTGGTCGCGGTCACGCTGTGGCTTCTATGGCGATGGCAACGCTCCAGTCGCGATCGCCCGTGAACCCGGAAAGGTCTGGCGGTTTGGCACACTCGGGGGCTCCCACCACCGAACGCCCGCCCCTTGGCCATGACCGCCCCCACCGACCACGACCTGCCCCCGCTCAATGCCACGCCGCCCGGCCTCTACCGCCACTACAAGGGCGGTTGGTACGAAGTGATCGACACCGTGCGCTGCAGCGAAACGCTGAACGGCATGACGCTGTACCGCGCGCTGTATGGGGGTTTTGGTCTGTGGGTGCGACCGGCGGCGATGTTCAACGAGACGGCCGTGTTCGAAGGCGCGGTCCAGCCGCGCTTCACGCTGCACGATGCGGCCCAGCTGCCGCTGGGCGATCTGGCCACCGCGCACGCACTCGTCGCCCACCTGCGCGGCCGCGCCCAGCGCGAACGCGGCCTGGCCCTGGACGCCACCTTGCGTCCGCCCCCACCCGAACCCACCACCTGCTGCGGGCGCGGCTGCAACGGTTGTGTGTGGGAAGGGTTTTACGAAGCGCTGCACCATTGGCGGATGGACGCAGTGGCGCTGCTGGATGGAGAAGCGAGCCCAGCATGAGCACCGGACCGCGAGTCGCCGCCGGGACTTTGCGGAATGCCCTGTCACTGACGCACAACGCTCAAGCCAGGTCACGTCCCTTCGCCATCCCGGTGACAATGGCGCGATGCAAGAGACCATCCAGAACAACAGCACCGCCATCGTCTCGGTGCGCGGCGTCAGCAAGACCTACCCCGGCGGATTCCAGGCGCTGAAGAACGTCACCCTAGACATCCAGCGCGGTGAAATCTTTGCGCTGCTCGGCCCCAACGGCGCGGGCAAGACCACGCTGATCAGCACCATCTGCGGCATGACCAACGCCACCGAAGGCACGGTGATCGCCGACGGCTTTGACACCGTGCGCGACTACCGTGCGGCCCGCTCGATCATCGGCCTGGTGCCACAAGAACTGCACACCGACTCGTTCGAGAGCGTGTGGGCCACGGTCAGCTTCAGCCGGGGCCTGTTCGGCAAGGCGCCCAACCCCGCCTACCTCGAAAAAATCCTCAGAGACCTCTCGCTCTGGGAAAAAAAAGACAACAAGATCCTCACCCTCTCGGGCGGCATGAAGCGCCGCGTGCTGATCGCCAAGGCGCTCTCGCACGAGCCGGAAATCTTGTTTCTGGACGAGCCCAGCGCGGGCGTGGACGTGGAACTGCGGCACGACATGTGGCGCATGGTGCGCGCGCTGCGCGAGGCGGGCACCACCATCATCCTGACCACGCACTACATCGAAGAGGCCGAGGACATGGCCGACCGCATCGGTGTGATCCGCAAAGGCGAGCTCATCGTGGTGGAAGAAAAGGCCAAGCTGATGCGCCAGCTCGGCCAGAAGCAGCTGGCCCTGACATTGCAGCATGCGCTGCCCGCCGTGCCGGCGAGCCTGGCGGCCTGGCCACTGTCGCTCTCGGCCGACGGCCTCACCCTGACCTACAGCTTCGACGCGCAAAAAGACGACACCGGCATCGCCGACCTGCTCGCCGCGCTGGGCGCACAGGGCATCGGATTCAAGGATCTGCGCTCCAGCGAAAGTTCGCTGGAGGACATCTTTGTGAACCTGGTCCGTGAGCACCAGGAGGTGGCCGCATGAGCCTGAACATGCACGCGGTGCGCGCCATCTACCGCTTTGAAATGAACCGCGCCCTGCGCACCTGGGCACAAAGCATCATCGCGCCGGTGCTCACCACCTCGCTGTACTTCATCGTCTTCGGCTCGGCCATCGGCTCGCGCATGGGCGACATCGGCGGCGTGAGTTACGGGGCTTACATCATCCCCGGCCTGCTGATGCTCTCGCTGCTGAGCGAAAGCATCTCCAACGCCGCCTTCGGCATCTACATGCCCAAGTGGTCCGGCACCATCTACGAGCTGCTGAGCGCCCCGGTGAACTGGGTCGAGGTGTTGCTGGGTTATGTGGGCGCCGCCGCCAGCAAAAGCCTGCTGCTGAGCACACTGATCTTGCTGACCGCGCGCGTGTTCGTGCCTTATGAGATCGCTCACCCGGTCTGGCTGGTGGGTTTCCTCGTCCTCACCGCCGTCACCTTCTGCCTGTTCGGATTCATCATCGGCCTGTGGGCCGACAACTTCCAGAAGCTGCAGGTGGTGCCGCTGCTGGTCATCACCCCGCTCACCTTCCTGGGCGGTGCGTTCTACAGCATCAACATGCTGCCGCCGCCGTGGCAGACGGTGTCGCTGTTCAACCCGGTGGTCTATCTCATCAGCGGCCTGCGCTGGGCCTTCTACGGCGCGGCCGACGTGCACATTGCGGTGAGCACCGGCATGACGCTGGGTTTCATGGCCGCCTGCCTCACCGTGGTGTGGTGGGTGTTCAAGACCGGCTGGCGGATCCGGCGCTGACCACCGCGAGCGGTGGCTGCACACCACCACCCCGACCCCAAAAGAAAAAAGCCTCGGAACAACATTCCGAGGCTTTTGCGCTGGCCTCAGCACAGGACTGAGACCGGGAGATGGCAGGGCTTAGTAGCCGCCGCGACCGCCACCACCGCCGTAGCCGCCGCCACCCGAGCGGTCGCCACCGCCGTAACCGCCGCCACCGCCGCCGTAGCCGCCGGTGCGGGGAGGACGTGCCTCCATCGGGCGGGCTTCGTTCACGGTGACGCTGCGGCCGCCGAGGGACTGGCCGTTCATGCCATTGATGGCGGCTTGCGCTTCGGCATCGCTGCCCATTTCGACAAAGCCGAAACCTTTGGAGCGGCCGGTGTCGCGCTCCATCATGACCTTGGCGCTGGAGACAGAGCCGAATTCGCTGAATGCCTGTTGCAGGTCATCGTCGCGCACGGTGTACGGCAGGTTGCCGACGTAAAGTTTGTTGCCCATGGAGGACTCCTAAGAAAGCAGAAACACAAAAGCGATGGGGTCCCGAAAGCACAACAAACCCGA
>JALOSH010000272.1 GCA_025458545.1 Hydrogenophaga sp. | reverse complement strand
CTGGGCCCTGGCCGCCAAAGACGGCATCGTGCTCTACACCTACGGCAAAGCCAGCAACGGCCAGAAACCGAACAAAGAAACCGGCATCCAGCTGCACGCCGCCAGCGGCAACGTCAACAGCCAAAGCCAGAGCGGCGCCACCCACGTGGCCGCCGACAAAGCCGTGAACATCAGCAGCACGGCAGCCGGCATCAACGCCACCAGCCCCACCAAGATCCTGCTCACCGCAGGCGGCGCAGGCATCACCATCAGCGGCGGCAACATCACCCTCGCCGCGCCGGGCAACATCACCTTCAAGGCGGGGATGAAGAACTTCACGGAGGGTGCCAGTGCGAGTGTTTCGGTGAGTTTGTTGAAACCGGGCAAGCTGGCGGAATGTTCCAGCGCGACCGAAGGCGCAGCAGCCAATGGAGCCAGTGCGTTGTGAGGCAAACGGCTGTGAGCAGCAGCTTTGATGCGGACAAATGTGTCGCTCAACTGTATGAGCGGCATGCGCCGACCTTGCGCGCGCGCGCCAGTGCAGGCGGCAGTGGTCTGTTTGTGCTGATCGACCCCCTGACTGGCGACCCGTTGGTCGGCGAACCCTTACCGGCCGACCAGGATGCTGCAACGCTGAACGCGCTGCGCAGCAAGGGTTGGGACAGGGCTTGCCACACCCTGAGCCTACCGCCCCTGCTGGAGCTGGATGCAGCTTTGGCGCCCTATCTGGTCGAACTGAGCGGTTCGGACGACCCCTGGCTGGAAGCCACGCTGGAATGGGCGCTGCGCGAAACCGTGCGAAGCTGGCAGGCGCCGGCAGACGGGCAACCCGCCCACCGGGTCGGTGCGTGGCTGCACAGCGCTGCGTTCGGGCCGATGTTGGCTCAAAAACTCTCTGGCTGGCTGGCCCTGAGCACCCGAGCCCACACGGGCGCGCGTTACCTGCGGCTGGCCGACCGCAGGGTATGGGGGCTGGTCCTCAACGTGCTGGGCGAGGCCGCGGTCGCGCAGCGTCTGCCGCCAGTGCAGAGCTGGCAGTGGATTGACGCACACGCTGCCTGCTGTGAATTGAACGCGGCGCCCGCCGGGGAGGCCAGCATGTCCGACGACGCTGCACTGATCCGATTCAGTGAAGCCCAATGGGCGCTGCTGGCGAGGGGCGCGCAGGCGCATGGGCACCTGGCCCAACAACGAGGCCTGCGACTGACCGACCCCAGCGACAATCCGGCCCGATGGGCACCAGTGAGCGCCGCCCAATGGCGCCATGCACTGCAAACGGCTGGCACCGCCAAAAAATCACCCCACAAAAACGTTCCGCAGGAAGGAAACCTCGCATGAGCAACCCCATTGACCAATGCAGGTATTGCCAGAAAAGCGAGTTGTCGCTGCTGCTGCTGCGTCCCAGCCCCATCGCCCTCCACAGCGATTTGCAAGCCCCGGGTTCGTCCCAAGCGCGGGCAGACCAGGCGCTGGTGGCCCCGCTCATCCCGGCGGGTCTGACCGAAAGCCGCCCGGTGCTGCGCCTGTTGCGTGCGGGTTACGTGCACCTTTACATACCCAAGGATGACCAGTGGGTCGTTTACTCCGTCACCGACCGTGGCGAAGTGCTGGCACAAGACCACCCGTCGTTTGGCAATGCTCAGATGCAATCGTGCCGGCGCGACGGCCACAACGCTTCGGGCTTCAAGCTCGTGCGCATCCCGCAAGCGCACGAACTCATGGGCCAGAGCATCTGGCTGGCCTTCAGCGCCAACCTCTGGAGCAACAGGCTCAAGAACCAGAACAAAGCCAACCCGCAGGCCATGGTGGAGGTCAAGCTCGGCAGCGCAGCGGCACCGGCGTTCAAGCCCGATGCGGCTAGCCTTAAACGGCAGGTGCTCGAATGCAACGTCACCGTCTGGCGCCTGCCCAGGGTGGACGGCGGTATTGGCCCCATGTTCCCGTTCAACACCCTGGCCCACGCCGGGCAGGTGGAGAACATGGCCCAGACGCTGGCGAGCGCTGCGGCCCGCCACCCCACGACCGCCGGTCACGAACTGGCCGTGGTGTTGCCCGACCCGGCTGGCTATGCGGCAGAGCTCAATGCGCTGCGGCTTGCCCGGTTTGAGCTGGCCAGGCAAGAGCTGGCCAAACCCGAGAACGCCCACCCGCTGGTGAGCCTGCAAATGCGCGATGGGCTGCGCCAAAGCGTGGTGGACGAGCAGGAGGCCCGAAGTGCGGAGGCGGTGACGCCGCTGATGAACGGGGGCGCTTTCCGCGACATCATGCGCGTGCGGCCGAACCCACGCGGCTGGCCCGAAGGCACCCGCTGGGAGCCCCTGACCGACCGGCAAGAGCTGCTCATGCACGGGCCGGGCATGGGGCGGGTGGTGTTGCCAGACCACGAAGCGCGCGCGCAGCGCTGGGCCATGGAAGCCACCGAGCGCAACTGGCGGCGCTACAGCCGGTATCTTGACCAGAGCGCCATCTCGGCGTGGCGCACCGAGTTCGAGGCCAAGATGACCCGGGACCACGGGCAACCCCAGGAGCGCCTGGAGCGCGACTGGATGGCCGCTTTGCACCACCCCGGGCTGGCGGTTTACCTCCAGAAACACTTTGACGACCAGGACCCCAACCGCCCGGGAACCGCGCGCGACCACAGCCCCGGCGAGGCCTATGCCCAGGAGGTGGCCCGCGCCTGGACACCGGCCCCACTGAGCCCGCAGGCCAGCCTGCACCAGCGCTACCAGACCCAGCTGGAAAAGTCGCCCCAGGACGCAGACGCCTGGCTGTGGCACGCCCTGCTGGGCAACCAGTCTGAGCTCAAGAGCAGCGTGGCGCAGTACCTGCTGGACAACCGCAACGACAAGCTGCACGACCTCAGCGCGGCCTTCTTCACCAGCCTGCGCGAGGGCGAGCAGGTCCACCCGGCGCTGCTCAAGCACGGCTGGCTGATCCGCCCCGGCTTTGTGGCTGCGTCGCTCAGCATCACCCAGTCCTGGGCCAGCCTCATCAGCACCGGCTTGGCCACCGTGCCCGTGGCCGGTGCCAGCCTTATGGGCTTGTCGGCCGATCTGCAAAGGCGCCTGTTTGCCAGCCTGACGGTGGCCCGCACCGTGGCGCTGGCCGGCCAGAGTGCCGTGCAGCAGAGTGCCCTGCGCCGCCCCTTGCTGGTGGAGATCGAGCTGAGCCTGCAAGAAGCCCGCGCCCTGATGGACAACCGCCGCGCCGCCGGCGCCGATGCCCTGAGCAACAGCCAGCTCAAGCGCATGGCGGGCCAGGTGCGCGAGGGGCGCATCCGCCTGCAACTGGCCACCGACACGGTGGAAGCCCGCGCCGCCGGCTTACAGCCGCAAGACCTCGCCGCCAGCGGGGTCGGCAGTGTCACCGCCGGTGGCGCGGCACGGGCCGCCCTGGCCGCGGCCACACCGGGCACCTTGCGCGTGAGCGAAGAGGTGTTCGGCAAACTGCTGCAAAGCAGCGCCAACTGGCAAAAACGCGCCCTGGACCTGACGCAGGAACTGGGCCGCGCCATGCCCGGCGTGACCCTGACCCTGGACGGCCAGATTGGCCTGCTGGGGATGTGGATCAATGGCATGGGTGTGTTGAGCAATTGGCAAAAATATGAGAGAGCGGCCTGGGGCGCCAGCCTCACCCAGCGCCTGGGCGCGCAAGCCGCCAGGGGCACGGTGTCGATTGCCGCGCTGCAAGCCATTGGCAGCGTGGCGGGGGCTGCGTCGGGGTTTTCGTTGACGGTGGGGCAGGGGATTAAGGCTTACAGATCGTTTTCCAGCGAAGCTACAACTGTGGGTTATGCCTATGCGCTGTCAACTGGCACTGCTCTGGGCTTCACATCTGCCAGCGGCATCGTCGCCTGGGGCGCTGTGTCCGGCCTCATGAACAGGCGCCTGGGCACCCAGGGCGCGCTCGGCTGGCCAACATGGCGGTCAGACGGGCTGGCACCGCCGTGGGCCTGCGGGCGGTGGGCGGCGCGGCCCTGGGCCTCACCGGCTGGGGCATGATCTTGCTGGGCCTGACCCTGGTGGGTGAGGTGGTGGCCGTCATGCTCACCCCCTCGGCGCAGCAAGAATTCATCCGCCGCACCCGCTTTGGCCTTGGCCCCAACCGCTACGAAACGCTCGACGCAGAGTTTGCCGCCCTCGAAGCCTTGGGCCATGGCGTCAACCCGGCCCAGGCCGAACGCGAAGCCCGCCGCCCGCAGTCCATCAGCGAACTCGGGCCCATGCCGTGAGCCCAGGCGAGCGCACCACCGTGTTGGAGCCCTTGTACCAGCACGGCCAGCACGTGCTGCCCATCTACACCGCGGGCGACCGGGTGGCCGAGGGCAACGCCAGCGCCGAGCAGGTCAAAAAGCGCGGTGGCCTGCGCCTGCGCCCGGCCCGCGGCCAGTTCGGCAAGGGCGCCCTTGCAGCCGACACGCCCCAAGCCTTTGGCTGGCTCAAAGCCACCTACGCCGAAGCCATCGAGTACACCGCCATGCGCCAGGAACTGCAGGGTATGCAGATGATCCAGGCGGCGATTGGATTGATGATTGGGGGCGGCGGGGCTGTACTGGGTTTGTGGATGGCTTCCTGGCCATTTCTTAAGGAAATGAGTCATATGACTTTTTGGGAGGGAGTACCAGTATTTTTTTGGGGTCTCGGCATGGCTGCCTTCTCCCTTCTCTTCTTCCTTTACATGGTCGGCACCCCCGTGCGCATGCTCTGGGGTGGCCCGCGCGATCTGCCCATCGTGTTCGACCGCCAGCACCGCAAGGTGTACGTGATGCAGCAGGAACACGCCCCCGGCCTGTGGGGGCTGCTCAAGCCCTGGCCGGTCAAGGCCTGCGCCTACGACTGGGATCTGGTGCAGGCCGAGCACAACACCGAGGTGGCGCCACAGGGTGGCACGGGTGCGCGGCGCATCCACCGCCTGGCCTTCACCGTGCGCAAGAGTGCGGACGACCCGACCCTGATCGGGCATTTTCAGGTGGCGGTGGGCCTGGCGCTGACCGAGCCCATGGTGGCCCCCATGTGGGAGCACATCCGCCGTTTCATGGAAGAGGGCGGC
>JALOSH010000271.1 GCA_025458545.1 Hydrogenophaga sp. | reverse complement strand
TCTGAAGAGAAGTGGAAAGCGCGCGGCCTGTTGCTGGCCATCGTGCTGCTCAACCTGGGCGCGGTCTACATGCTGGTGCTCATCAACGAATGGAACCGGTTTTTCTACGACGCGCTGCAGAACAAGGACCAGCCTGCGTTCTGGGAGCAGCTCGGGCGCTTCACCTACCTCGCCTTCGGTTTCATCATCATCGCGGTCTACCGGTTCTATCTCACCCAGTTGCTGCAGATGCACTGGCGCGCCTGGATGACCGGCCACTACCTGGACCGCTGGCTGTCCAACAAAGCCTTCTACCAGTTGGAGCTGGCGCGCTTCTCGCAGACCGAGGGCGCCATTCCCGACAACCCGGACCAGCGCATTGCCGAAGACATCAACCAGTTCACCACCTTCACCGTGAGCCTGACCATGGGCCTGCTCAACGCGGTGGTCACGCTGGTGAGCTTCGTCGGCATTCTGTGGGGCCTGTCGGGCAGCTTCGCGTTTTCATTCAACGGCAACGAGTACTCCATCCCCGGCTTCATGGTCTGGATGGCGGTGGTCTATGCGCTGGCGGGCAGCGTGATCACGCACTACGTGGGGCGCCCGCTGATCCAGCTCAATTTTCAGCAGCAACGGGTGGAGGCGGACTTCCGGCACCACCTGGTGCGCGTGCGGGAGTACAGCGAATCCATTGCGCTGGACCGGGGCGAGACGGTGGAGCGCCAGCAGAGCGGCGGACGCTTCACCGCCGTGCTGTCCAACTACCTGGCGCTGATCCGGCGCCAGAAGCGGCTGACCTGGTTCACCGTGGGCTACAACCAGGCGGCGGTGGTGTTCCCGTTCATCGTGGCCGCGCCGCGCTTCTTCAGCGGCGCCATCCAGCTCGGCCAGCTGATGCAGATCGCGTCGGCTTTCGGGCGGGTGCAGGACTCGCTCTCGTGGTTCGTCGACAACTACGACAGCCTGGCCACCTGGCGTGCCACCACCGACCGCCTGACCAGTTTTGAGGCCAGCTTCCAGGCGCTGCAGCGCCACCACGATGAGGTGGAGGCGCAGTCCTCCGTCAACAGCGTCGACGCGCTCGCGCTGGACCAGCTGCAACTGGCCCTGCCCGACGGCACAGCGCTGATGGCCGCCAGCGGCCTGCAGGTGGCGCCCGGGGACTCGCTGCTCATCAAGGGCCCCTCGGGCAGTGGCAAGTCCACCCTGTTCCGCGCCATCGCGGGCATCTGGCCCTGGGCACGGGCCAAGATGCAGCGCCCGCCGGACTTCGACGAGCGCGTCATGTTCCTGCCGCAAAAGCCGTATTTCCCCAACGGCGCGCTGCGCCATGCGCTGGCCTATCCCGCCACACCCGACCGCTACACCGACGCGGAGCTGCAACAAGCGCTGCGCGACGCCCTGCTGCCGCGACTGGTCGACGAACTGGACCGCGAAGACACCTGGGGCCAGAAGCTCTCGGGCGGCGAACAGCAGCGCCTGGCCATGGCCCGCGCCCTGCTCAAGAAACCGCGCTGGCTGTTTCTGGACGAAGCCACCAGTGCGCTCGACGAAGCCGCCGAACAGACCTTGTACGAACGCCTGCAGGCGCTGGTCAAGGCGCAAGGCGGTGCGCTGATCTCCATCGCCCACCGCCCTGGCGTGGCCGCGTTCCACCAGCAGCGCTGGACGCTGCAAGACAACGAGGGTGGCGAGACCCGCTTCAAGGTCCTTCCGGGCTGACGCCCTGCTGCGGCGTGGACGGCTGATCCAGGTCAATCCGGCGGTGTGCCATCCCCTTGCGAACGGGTCGCCAAGGTCGTAGGCTGGGGGCGTCAACCCATGGAGACGGCCATGAACGCACACAGGCTTTCCAAGGACCCAGGTGCCGCACCCGACCGGCACCTGGCGCTGGAGCAATACCGCGCCCGGGCCGATCGTTACGACAGCGAACTGCTGCCGTTCGAGCCCCTGCGCCGCGAGGCCATTGAGCGCCTGCAACTGCAAGCGGGCGAGGTGGTGGTGGACGTGGGCTGCGGCACCGGCCTGAGCTTTGCGCCGCTGCTGGAGCGGCTGGGCGCCCAAGGCCGCATCGTGGCCATTGAACAGTGCCCCGAAATGATGGCCCGGGCACGGGAACGCCTGGCCACGCTCCGCGGGCACCACGTCACCCTGGTGCAGGCGCCGGTGGAAGATGCGCACTGGAAAGGCCGGGCCGACGCCGCGCTGCTCCACTTCACCCACGACATATTGCGCAGCCCGGCCGCGCTGGACAACCTGCTGCTCCACTTGAAGCCCGGCGCGCGCGTGGTGGCCACCGGGCTGCAATGGGCCGCGCCCTGGGCCTGGCCGGTCAACCTGTTCGTGATGGGCGCGGCCGCGTATTCGGTGAGCTCGCTCGAAGGGCTGGACAAACCCTGGAGCGAACTCGCCGCCCGCCTGGATGCGTTTGAAGTGCACCCCACCTGGATGGGCAGCGTTTTCGTGGGCACGGGGCTGTACCGGGGCGCATGAACCGGCCGGCCTGTTGGCGGCAGGCGTGCGGACCGATCAGCCCTTGGCCCGCCATTCCTGCAGCGTCGTCACCAGCAAGCGCAAGGCGAACGTGCCCACCAGCGCGGCCGCGCCCCGGTTGAGCGCGGTGCGCCAGCGCTGGTAGATGGCCTGGATGCGGCCTTGCGAAAAAGCCAGTGCCAGGAACACATGCCACACCACCGCGTTCAACCACACCAGCAGCACCGCCGCCGCCAGCAACCACAGGCTGGGCGACGGCGGAAGTGCCGTGGCAAACACGCTGCCGAAGAACAGCGCAGTCTTGGGGTTGAACACGTTGGTGATGAAGCCCATGCGAAACGCCGCTGCCCGGCTGGTGGTGACCGGTTTGACCTCGGCCCCGACGTCCACCGGCGTGGCGCGCCAAAGCTTGAACGCCAGGTAGCACAGGTAGGCACCGCCCGCGACCTGGAACGCCTGGCGCAACGCCGGGTGCGCGGCAAACACCGCACCCATGCCCAGAATCGCCAGCGTCGCCCAGGTCAGGGTGACGGTGGTGATGCCCGCCACCGCCGCCAGTGACACGACGCGCGTGCTGCCCGCCGCCAGTTGGGCAATCAACACAAAGTTGACGCCGGGGATCACGAGCATGACCCAGTGCAGAGCGGCGATGGTGAGAAGGGTGGTGAGCATGGTGGGGTGGTGTTTGTTGCCGGGATGGGGCGGCCTGGTTTCAGGTGGGGTGCAACGGACAGGCACGCCATGGAAGCATGGGCATCTGGCCGCGAATCACTGTGACCCCAAATCACCGGGTCGTGAACAGCTCCCACCCCCGCGCCCGCAGCTCACAAGCCGGGCAGGTGCCGCAGCCATAGCCCCAGGCATGCCGGTGTTCGCGGTCCCCCAGGTAGCAGGTGTGGGTGTGTTCCACGATCAGATCGACCAGGGCGTGGCCGCCGCCGACCAGGCGCGCGGATTCGCCCAGCGCCTGCGCCATGCGCCAGGTCTCGGCCTTGTCGATCCACATGAGCGGGGTGTCGATGAGGAAGCGGTGGTCCATGCCCAGGCTGAGCGCGACCTGCAAGGCTTTCATGGTGTCGTCGCGGCAGTCGGGGTAGCCTGAAAAATCGGTCTCGCAGACGCCGGTGACGATGACCTGGATGCCGCGGCGGTAGGCGAGCGCGGCGGCGAGCGTGAGGAACAGCAGGTTGCGGCCGGGCACGAAGGTGTTGGGCAGGCCGCTGCTCTCCATGCGGAAGGCCATGTCGCGGGTGAGCGAGGTTTCGCTCACCTTGCCGAGCACGGCGAGATCGAGCAC
>JALOSH010000270.1 GCA_025458545.1 Hydrogenophaga sp. | reverse complement strand
GCCCACCGCGTGGGCGCCCGATTCGAGGATGAAGGCGCCCGGCGTCATGTGGTAGCTGAAGCTGTTGTGCACCAGCTCGCCGGCGCGGAACCCGGCGGCAAACAGGGCGCGGCCCGCGCGCCAATAGTCCTTCGTGGCGCCTTCGGGTTCGTAGATCGGGCCAGGCGATGCAAAGATGCGCGACATCGCAGGACCACGCACCAGCGCAGAGAAGCCACCAAACGCATCGTGCTGCCGCTTGGCCTTCTGGCGCTCCAGCAGCTCGCTCTTGCGCGTGACCGGGATGCGCGTGAGCGCCGCGCGGGTGTGGATACCCGACACATCGATGTCGCGCAAGATGTCGGCAAACGCCGCGCTGTTCTGCTTGGCGTGCGCCAGCTGGCCGGGCAACGCCGCCATCTGCGCGGCTTCGCGGTCAGCAGGGGAGCGGGTTTCCAGTGCGTCGAAGTGTTCGGTCATGTCGAAATCCACAAAAGGTGGAGAGAGGGGTCTTGAACCAAGAACGCGGTGGAACCGGCTTCGCCGGGCCACTCGCGTTGCCCCCTTGAGGGGGTGACGCCGTAGGCGGCGCGGGGGTGCTCGCTACGCGAGCCACCTTTTCCTGCGCTTGTAGCTCTTCACATCCTTGAAACTCTTGCGCTCACCACCGCTGCGCTTGTAGCTCTTCACATCCTTGAAACTCTTGCGCTCACCACCGCCCATGCCCAGGTAAAACTCTTTCACGTCTTCGTTGTTCCGCAGGTCCGAGGCCAGACCGTCCATCACGATGCGGCCGCTCTCCATGATGTAGCCGTAGTCGGCGTATTTCAGGGCCATGTTGGTGTTCTGCTCGGCCAGCAGGAAGGTGACCTTCTCCTTGGTGTTGAGGTCCTTCACGATCTCGAACACCTCTTCCACGATCTGTGGCGCCAGCCCCATGGATGGCTCGTCGAGCAGCATCACGCTGGGGTTGGTCATGAGTGCGCGGCCGATGGCGCACATCTGCTGCTCGCCGCCCGAGGTGTAGGCCGCCTGCGAGGTGCGGCGCGTCTTCAGGCGCGGGAAATAGGTGTAGACCTTCTCCAGGTTGCGCGCGATCTCGGCCTTGTCCTTGCGCGTGTAGGAGCCGGTCAGCAGGTTCTCTTCGATGGTGAGGTGGGCGAAACAGTGGCGGCCTTCCATCACCTGCACCACGCCCCGGTTCACCAGATCGGCGGGCGTGAGGTTTTCGATGCGCTCACCGCGCAGCTCGATGCTGCCCTTGGTGACCTCGCCCCGTTCGGCCTTGAGCAAGTTGGACACCGCGCGCAGCGTGGTCGTCTTGCCCGCGCCGTTGCCGCCCAGCACGGCCGCGATCTTGCCTTCCGGCACGTTGAGCGAAACGCCCTTGAGCACCAGGATTACGTGGTTGTAGATGACCTCGATGCCGTTGACGTTGAGAACGATGTTGGGAGTTGTCATGGTGTGTTCCTCGGGAGCCATTCGAAAGACCGGGTGAACCCGTCTTTCGGATGGCGGCTGAAGTCAGCCGCCGAGACCCGCCGCGACAGAGGCAACCCCATCAAGGGACACCGCGGAACCGGCTTTGCCGGGCCGCAGGTGTCGCCCCCTTGAGGGGGTCGCGCGAAGCGCGGCGGGGGTGTTCAGATCAAGACTGGCAATCCGCCGCCGAGCGGCGGGTCAGCTTCTTCTCAGCCGCGTAACGGTCGGCAGAGGCCTTGACCATCGGACGGATGATCTGTTCGTCGGCCTGCAGCCAGTCGGAGGCCCAGACGAACTTGCTGCCGTCCCAGGTGTGCACGCGGGTCCAGGCCGAACCCATGTGGTCCTGGCAGCTGGTCGACACCGGGCGCATGACACCCTTGAAGCCCAGCGCGTCCAGCTTGGCCTGGGTCAGGTTGAGGTTCTCGTAACCCCAGCGGGCCTGTTCGCCGGTCATGACCTTGCCCTTGCCAAAGCGCTCCTGTGCGGCGCGCACACCTTCGGTAGCGAGCATCGCGCCGACCACACCGCGCATGTACAGCACCGTGCCCACTTCGTCCTTCGGACCGGTGCCCTGGCCTTTGGCATGCACTTTGTCCAGGATCTCCTTGACCACCGCCGACTGGAACTCGGCGCCGTGCTGCATCATCACCGCGCTGTAACCTTTGGCCGCGGCGCCCACGTCTTTCAGATCGGGTTCAGCACCCGACCACCAGGTGCCGAACATCTTCTCGCGCGGGTAGCCGGTGGCCACCGCTTCCTTGATGGCGGTGGCGGTCATCACGCCCCAGGTCTGCATGACGACGAAGTCGGGCCGCTGCTGGCGCACCTGCAGCCAGATGGCCTTTTGCTCCACGCCCGGTGCCGGCACCGGCAGCAGCTGCAGCGTGAAGCCGTGCATGGCGGCGCGTTCCTGCACGATGGGCAGCAGCTCTTTGCCGAACGGGCTGTCGTGGTAGACCACGGCGATCTTCTTGCCCTTGAGCTTGTCCCAGCCGCCCTGGGTCTTGGCGATGTGCTGCAGCACGGTGTCGCCAGCCACCCAGTAGTGGCCGATCAGGGGGAAGTTCCACTTGAACACGCCGCCATCGGCCGAGTCGCTGCGGCCGTAGCCGGAGGTGATCATGGGGATCTTGTCGTTCGGGATCTTCTCGGTCAGCGCGAAGGTGATGCCGGTGGACAGCGGCTGGAACACGGTGGCGCCGCCGTGTTTGCCCTTGAGGCGTTCGTAGCACTCCACGCCACGGTCGGTGGCGTAGGCGGTTTCACACTCTTCCACCAGCGTCTGCACGCCATTGATGCCACCGCGGGCATTGACCAGCTTCATGTAGTCGTTGTGTCCGTTGGCCCAGGGCGTGGCGTTGGGCGCGACCGGCCCGGTGCGGCCCGACAGCACCGGGAAGAACTGCACCTTGTCCTGCGCCATGACGGCGGTGGGCACAACGGCGCCTGCAATGGCGGCGCAGGCCAGAGAAACCGAGAGAACCAGTTTGCGAGCTTTCATCATTTGTCTCCTAAAAGGAAGGGGCGAACACACGGGGAAATGGGTGAGGAATATCGGTGCAGACGGTCAGTGCGGGAAGGGCCAGAGCCGCAGCTTTTGTTTGGCCATGCTCCAGAGTTTGGCCAGGCCATGCGGTTCCACGATCAGGAACCACACGATCAGTGCGCCGAAGATCATGAACTCGGTGTGGGAGACGGCGGCGGTGGAAATCTCCACGCCCACCAGCGAACCTAGCCAGGGCATGAACTGGTTCAGGAAGATGGGCAGCACCACGATGAAGGCGGCGCCAAAGAAGCTGCCCATGATGGAGCCCATGCCGCCGATGATCACCATGAACAGCAGTTGGAACGAGCGGTCGATGGAGAAGGCCGCCGGTTCCCAGGAGCCCAGGTGTACGAAGCCCCAGAGCCCACCGGCCACGCCGATGATGAAAGAGCTGACGGCGAAGGCGGACAGCTTGGCGTACATCGGACGGATGCCGATCACCGCCGCCGCCACGTCCATGTCGCGGATCGCCATCCACTCGCGGCCGATGGCCGAGCGCACCAGATTCTTGGCCAGCAACCCGAACACCACCAGGAAGCCGAGGCAGAAGAGGTACTTTTCGTGCGGCGTGTTGATGGACCAGCCCATCACCTCCAGACCCGACACGGCCACCGAACCCGAGGTGCTGTTGTTGGTGAACCAGCTGATGCGGCTGAAGGCCCAGTCGCAGAAGAATTGCGCGGCCAGCGTGGCCACCGCCAGGTACAGGCCCTTCACCCGCAGGCTCGGGATGCCGAAGAACATGCCGACCAGCGTGGCAAAGAAGCCGCCAGCCAGCAGCGCCACGATCAGCGGCATGCCGTCGATGCGCACATAGGCGTTGTAGGCCATGTAGGCGCCCACCGCCATGAAGGCGCCCGAACCGAGCGAGATCTGGCCGCAGTAACCCACCAGAATGTTCACGCCCAGGGCGGCCAGCGCCAGGATCAGGAACGGGATCAGGATGGCGCGGAACATGTACTCGTCGGCCAGCAGCGGCACGCCGATGAAGGCGAACGCGATCAGCGTGAGGATGGCCCAGCGGTCCTGCGCGATCGGAAAGATCTGCTGATCGGTGCGGTAGGAGGTCTTGAATTGACCGTTTTCACGATAGAACATCTGTCGATTCCTTATGTGTTCACCGGCACTGGCTCCGGCGAGCGGTGTCTTGTCCAGGGCTCCCGAGGGACCGGCTCTGCCGGGCCTCAGGGAGCGTCCCCCTCCCGCCGAAGGCGAGAGAGGGGGCTGAGGACCGCGGCTCCCAAGCCTGCCTGCGCAGGCTTGGACGGGACGAAGAGGCATCGCCTCTGGCGATGTCGCGGCCTGCAAGGCGAGCGAAGCGGCGCAGGGGGTGCTTCATATCTAGACGCGGTCAAGCGAAGCGGCGCAGGGGGTGCTTCATATCTAGACGCGGTCAATGATTTTTTCGCCGAACAGACCTTGTGGCCTGAACAGCAGGAACACCAGCGCCAGCACATACGCAAACCAGATCTCGATGCCGCCGCCCACCATTGGGCCGAGGTAGACCTCGGACAGCTTCTCGCCCACGCCGATGATCAGGCCGCCGATGATGGCGCCGGGCACCGAGGTGAGGCCGCCCAGGATGATCACCGGCAGGGCGCGCAGGGCCACGGTGGTCAGCGAGAACTGCACGCCCAGCTTGGAGCCCCAGATGATGCCGGCCACCAGAGCCGTGATGCCGGCCACGAACCACACAATGACCCAGATGCGGTTGAGCGGAATGCCGATCGACTGCGCCGCCTGGTGGTCATCGGCCACCGCGCGCAGCGCCCGACCGGTGCCGGTCTTCTGGAAGAACAGCGACAGCACGATCACCAGCAGGGCCGCCACCATCGCGGCGTAGACATCCTCCAGGCTGATCAGCACACCGCCTTCGAACACGTCCTGGAACAGGAAGACCGGCTCTTTGGGCATGCCGACGTCGATCTGGTAGATGTCTGAGCCGAAGATGGTCTGGCCCAGGCCATCGAGGAAGTAGGTGATGCCCAGCGTGGCCATGAGCAGGGTCACGCCTTCCTGGTTCACCAGGTGGCGCAGCACCAGCCGCTCGATCAGCCAGGCCAGGATGAACATGCACCCGGCCGCGATGAAGAAGGCGATCACGTTGGCCAGCAGTTTGCTCTCCAGCCCCAGCCACTGCGGTATCCATTCGGCGAAGCGGGCCATCGCCAAAGCGGCGAACAGCACCATCGCGCCCTGGGCGAAGTTGAACACGCCTGAGGCCTTGTAAATCAGCACAAAGCCGAGCGCGACCAGCGAATAGAGCATGCCGGCCATCAGGCCGCCGATCAATGCTTCAATGAAGAAACCCATCTTGATGACTCCGTGTTCAATGACTCGTGCCGAGGTACGCGCTGATGACTTCCTCGTTGCTCCGCACCTCATCGGGCGTGCCGTCGCCGATCTTCTTGCCGTAGTCGAGCACCACCACGCGGTCGGAGATGTCCATCACCACACCCATGTCGTGCTCGATCAGCACGATGGTGGTGCCGAACTCGTCGTTCACGTCCAGGATGAAGCGGCTCATGTCCTGCTTCTCTTCCATGTTCATGCCGGCCATCGGCTCGTCCAGCAGCAGCACCTTGGGTTCCATCGCCAGAGCGCGGCCCAGGTCGACCCGCTTTTGCAGGCCATAGGGCAGGGTGCCCACCGGTGTCTTGCGGAAAGCCTGGATTTCCAGGAAGTCGATGATCTGTTCGACGAATTCGCGGTGCTCTTCTTCTTCTTTCTGGGCCGGCCCGATGCGCAGCGCCTGCAGGAACAGGTTGCTTTTGATGCGCAGGTTGCGGCCGGTCATGATGTTGTCGATCACGCTCATGCCCTTGAACAGCGCCAGGTTCTGGAAGGTGCGCGCGATGCCCATCTCGGCCACCTGGCGGCTGTTCATGTGCTTGAAGGTCTTGCCGCGGAAGTTGATGGAACCTTCCTGTGGCTGGTAGACGCCGTTGATGCAGTTGAGCATGGAGCTCTTGCCCGCGCCGTTGGGCCCGATGATGGCGCGCACTTCGTGTTCCTTCACGTTGAAGGAAATGTCGGTCAGCGCCTTCACCCCGCCGAAGCGCAGGCTGATGTTTTGGACGTCAAGGATGACATCGCC
>JALOSH010000269.1 GCA_025458545.1 Hydrogenophaga sp. | reverse complement strand
CGCCCATGTTGAAGTCGCTGGTGGCGACGATCATGAAGCGCTCCAGATCGAGCGGCAGTCCGAAACGGGCCTCGTCCCAGATCACGCTGTGGATCAGCGAGTTCATCGCGTGTTCGGTCTTGTCCATGTCGCCGGGGCGCACGTAGACCTGCAGCAAGTGTTCGCTGCCATTGCGCGCCACGATGCGCTGCTCGCGCGCCACCAGTTGACCCGCCACCAGCGCAAACAGGTAACAGGGCTTTTTGTGCGGATCGACCCACTTGGCGAAATGGCGCCCGTCGGGCAGTGAACCTTCTTCCACCAGGTTGCCGTTGGACAGCAACACCGGGTACTTGGCCTTGTCGGCGCGCAGCGTCACGCTGTAGCTGGCCATCACGTCGGGCCGGTCGAGGAAATAGGTGATGCGGCGGAAGCCCTCGGCCTCGCATTGTGTGAAGAACGTGCCCTGGCTCACGTACAGGCCCATGAGCTGGGTGTTTTTGTCGGGTGCGCAGGTGGTGAAGATTTCCAGATCGAAAGGCTCGTTGCCTTCGGGCAGGTTCTCCAGCACCAGGGTCTGACCGTCGAACTTGAACGAACAGCCCCCTCCGTTGACCATCACCCGCGCCAGGTTCAGGTCTTCGCCGTCCAGGCGCAGCGCCTGCGCGGCCACGTCCGGGTTGCGGCGCAGGCGCATCTTGTTGAGCACCCGGGTCTTGACCGGGTCGAGGTCGAAGCTCAGGTCGACGGTGTCGATCCAGTAGGCCGGAGCGACATAGTCTTCCCGGCGCACCACGGTGCTGGGGCCTTCACGCAGTGAGCTCATGCTCAGACTCCTTGTTTGAGAGACGCTTCAATGAAAGCGTCGAGATCGCCGTCGAGCACCTTTTGCGTGGCCGAGATTTCGACGTTGGTGCGCAGGTCTTTGATGCGGCTGTTGTCCAGCACGTAGCTGCGGATCTGGTGGCCCCAGCCCACGTCGGTCTTGGTGTCTTCGAGCTTTTGCTGCTCTTCCTGCTGCTTGCGCAACTCAAAGTCGTACAGGCGCGAGCGCAGGCGTTTCCAGGCCACGTCGCGGTTGCTGTGCTGGCTGCGCCCGTCCTGGCACTGCACCACGATGCCGGTGGGGATGTGCGTCAGGCGCACCGCCGAGTCGGTCTTGTTGATGTGCTGGCCGCCCGCGCCCGATGCGCGGAAAGTGTCGGTGCGCACATCGGCCGGGTTGATGTTGATCTCGATCGAGTCGTCGATCTCGGGGTACACGAACACCGATGCGAACGAGGTGTGGCGGCCGCCCGAGCTGTCAAACGGGCTCTTGCGCACCAGGCGGTGCACGCCGGTTTCGGTGCGCAGCAGGCCAAAGGCGTAGTCGCCCTCGATCTTGATCGTGGCGCCCTTGATGCCGGCGGTGTCGCCAGCGGTTTCGTCTTCGATGGTGGTGCTAAAACCCTTGCGTTCGCAGTACTTGAGGTACTGGCGCAACAGCATGCTGGCCCAGTCGCAAGCCTCGGTGCCGCCCGCGCCGGCCTGTATGTCCAGAAAGCAGTTCAGCGGATCGGCCGGGTTGTTGAACATGCGGCGGAATTCGAGCTTCTCGACCTCGACCGCGACCTTGGCGGCTTCGCCTTCGATGGTGATCAGGCCAGCGTCGTCGCCGTCTTCGCTCGACATGTCGAACAGCTCGGTTTGCCCAGGTCCTGGGCGCGCTTGGGATCGTTCCAGACCGTCGGGTCTTCCAGCGCGGATTCGACTTCTTTCAGCTTCGATGCTTTGGCATCGTAGTCAAAGATACCTCCGGAGCTCGACCACCCGGGTGGTCAGGTCGGCGAGCTGGCTTCGGATGGCGTTGGTGCGTTCGGCTTCCATGGGGCGGTTTCCTGTGGACAAGGTGAAAACCGCTGATTTTCTCATGCGTTGCGCGGCGTTGGTGGGCGGGTCGGCAACGAAATCCTCCGGGTGGTGGCGCGCGTCAAAACCGCCAAGTGGCGCCGAACATGACCGCCGAAAAGCCCAGGATCTGCATCTCCAGGGCTGCGCGCGGTGACAGGCGGTAGCCCACAGCGGGGATGATCACCGGCGCAAAACCGGCAATGTTCACCGGCACCTTGTTTTTGTACTTGCCCACGTAGCCGTAGATGATGCCGGCCGTGACCGTGCCATAGAGGTTGGGCTGGGATTCGATCAGCCGGGGCCAGATCCAGCCACTGAAGGCATAGGCCGAGGGTTGCCCGAAGGAGTTGCTGAACAGGCTGAAGCCGCAGAAACGGTCTTTGGGGAGTAACCGGCTCAGCGTCACGGCGCCCACAGGCCGGTGCTCTTCCGAAGGTGTCCAGTGGTGGGTGTGCGGCGAAACAAAGAGTTCGTAACGGTACGATGGCGCTTCGACCGGTGCGGGTTCGTCGATGCCTGGGCAGATCGACCAGTCGATGGCCCAAGCTGGAGATGCGCACGCCACCCAGACCAGCAGCACACGAAGGAGTGACGACATAAAACAGGCCCCAGCAAAAACAAACTGTCCGCGATTTTGCCATCCAGCGGTGTGCCGTCTGTCCTGGTATCTATCGGGGCGCTCTTTGCCGGGCCAGACGGCGCCTGTCTGGCGGGCCTGGCGCCTGGCCGGCGGCGCCATGGTGTTGGCGGTTCTCGGTGTTTTGCAAGGCTGTGCTTCGTTCGACGCCTGGGAGCGCCAGAAGGTGTACCGCCCGACCGCCGTCGACAGCGCCGAGTGGCAACGGCTGTTGGCCCTCAGGCCCGATGCGCGGGCGCTGACCGTGCCGTCTGGCCACGAAGGCCAGCAACTGCAGGTGCTGCAGGTACCGGCCTGGCCAGGGCAGACCAGCGCGGTGCGCGTGCTCTACCTGCACGGCACTTTTCGCCATGCCTACCAGAACCTGGCCAAGGCCGAGCCCATGCGCCGCGCCGGGCTGGACGTGCTGATGCCCGACTACCGGGGCTGGGGTGCGTCGTCCCCCCTGCTGCCCAGCGAGGACAGCATCCATGCCGATGCCTGGGCTGCCTGGCAGGCCTTGCAAAACGAGAAGCAGCCCGATGGTTCACCGGTGCGCTGGGTGATCTATGGGCATTCCATGGGATCGGCGGTGGCGGTGCGGCTGGCGAGCCGCTTGCGTGCAGCCCCCAACACCTGCGCCCTGGTGCTGGAGAGTTCGTTCACAAGTTTTCCCGATGTGGCCGATGCCGGGGCTGGTTGGGCGGGGCGCTTGCTCTCGCTGCTGGGTTCCCAGCGCATGGCGTCGATCCGGTACATCGATCAGGTGGCGGTGCCGGTCTGGTTCCTGCACGGCAGCCTCGACAAGACCGTGCCGATGGCGGTGGGGCGGCGGCTCTACGAACGCGCGCCCCAACCGCGCCGCTGGTTCGACTGGCCGCTGGGTCACAGCAACCTGCAGACCGATCCGACCGGGCGCTACGACCAGGTCTGGCGCGACATTGCTGCGCAGTGCACAGGCTCCTAGGCCAGGAACGCCTCGATGGCGCGCGCCAGGGCCTCGGGCTGGTCGTGGTGAAGCATGTGGGCGGCATCCCGGATCACCGCACGTTGCAGGTTCGGCACCGCTTTCAGCCGCTCGTGGTACTGGTCCAGCGTGAACTGGCCTTTCCACCATTGCGAGAGGCTGTCGTCGCTCGCGGTCACGCTGAGCACCGGCGCGCTGATGCGGCGGTAGATGGCGAGCGCTTCTTCCACCTGGTACAGGTGCGCACTCACCACCTTGTGCGCCGGGTCGCCCAGAACCCGCCAGCGGCCCTGTGCATCGGGCGCAGCCCAGTGCTGCGCCAGCCACAGTGCCTTGTCTTGCGGTAAGCGGGGGTTGGTTTTCATCAGCCGCTGGGCCACCGCGTCGACCGAGTCGTAGGGCTTGAGATCCATCTCGCCACGGTGCAGGGCCTTGATCTCGTCCATCCACTTCGCATAGCGCTCGGGTGCCTGGGCCGGGCGGGTGGCGGGCAGTCCGAAACCTTCCAGGTTGATGAGCCGGCGGATGCGCTGCGGTCGGATGCCGCCGTACATCATGGCCACGTTGCCGCCCATGCTGTGGCCCACCAGGTCCACCGGTTGGTCGGGTGCCAGATGGTCGAGCAGGCCATCCAGGTCGGCCAGGTAGTCGGCAAACCAGTAGGCGTCAGGGGCGGGGTCCGAGGCCTGGGTCAGCCCGAAGCCGCGCCAGTCGGGCGCGACCACCCAGCGATCGCCCTGCAACGCGTCCACCATAAACTGCCACGATGCAGCCACGTCCATCCATCCGTGCACCAGCACCAGGGGCGTCTGGCCAGGCACTGGTTCCCCCCATTGCCGGACGTGGTACTGCAGATGTCGGATCGGCGTGTAGCTGCTTCGGGAGTGGCGTCGCGGTTGGTACATTCGAGCCATCATAAGGACCCGCTGGAGACCGCCCATGCCCTTGCGTCAAGGCCGTGACACCCCCGACCACCACCACGAGCTGCACAGCCGCTTCCGCTGGCAGGTGCCGGCCCACTTCAACATGGCGCAGGTCTGTTCGCGCCGCTGGGCCGCCGACGCGACACACGCGCAGCGCACCGCCGTCATCGCCACCGCGCCCGGCCAGCCGGATGCCGCGCACAGCTATACCGAACTGCAGGCCCAGGCCAACCGGCTGTCCAACGCGCTGCAGGCCCTGGGCGTGCAGCGAGGCGACCGCGTGGCCATCGTGATGCCGCAGCGCTTCGAAACCGCGGTGGCCTACATGGCGGTGCTGCAGATGGGCGCCGTGGGCATGCCGCTGTCGCAGCTGTTCGGCCCTGATGCGCTGGCGTTCCGCCTGCACGACAGCGAGGCGGTGGTGGCCCTGTGCGACGCCAGCACCCGCGCCGCCGTGCAGGCGGTCAGCGCCAGTTGCCCTGCGTTGCACAGCGTGATCGCGGTGGAGGCCGGGGAGGGGGCACTCGACTGGGCGGCCGTGCTGGCGCAGGAGCCCGATCAGTTCCGGCCGGTGGACACCCTGGCCGACGAAGCCGCCGTGCTGATCTACACCAGCGGCACCACCGGCAACCCCAAGGGCGCTCTGATCCCGCACCGCGCGCTGATCGGCAACCTGACCGGTTTTGTGTGCAGCCAGAACTGGTTCGGCTTCGACCCCTGGGATGCCTCGGCCCCGAGCAACGCCGTGTTCTGGTCGCCGGCCGACTGGGCCTGGACCGGAGGCCTGATGGACGCCTTGCTGCCCACGCTCTATTTCGGCCGCCCCATCGTGGCGCACAACGGCCGCTTCTCGCCGCAGACCGCTTTTGAGCTGATGCAGCGCCATGGCGTGACGCACACCTTTTTGTTTCCCACCGCGCTCAAGGCCATGATGAAGGCCTGCCCGGCGCCGCGCGAGCAGTTCAGCCTGCAGCTGCAGGCCATCATGGGGCGAGGCGGTGGGCGACGCGGTGTTCGCCTACTGCCGCGACCAGCTGGGCGTGACCGTCAACGAGATGTTCGGTCAGACCGAGATCAACTACATCGTGGGCAACTGCGCCATGGAATGGGACGCCGCAGCGCCGGGCCGCCCCAAGCAAGGCGACACCCCCGCGGGGGGCAGCGACCCGCGCAGCGGCGGAGCGCGGGGGCGAACAGGCTGGCCTGCCAAGGCCGGCAGCATGGGCAAGGGATACCCCGGCCACCGGGTGGCGGTGATCGATGACGATGGCAACGAGTGCCCGGTGGG
>JALOSH010000268.1 GCA_025458545.1 Hydrogenophaga sp. | reverse complement strand
AGCGCGCGGGTGATGAGCAGATAGGTGTTGGCGTCAAAGTACTCGCTGAACTTGTCGCCCTGGTAACGCAGGTAGCTTTCGATCTGGAACTCGACTTCTTGAGTGCTGTAGCGGTAGGCGAGTTCGGCGGCTGCGGCGGGATCGCTGGCATCGACAGAACGCAGTGTTCTGCCAAACTTCTCGTTCATCACATCGTCGCTCAGGTACGTGATGTGGCCGATCATGCGGGCGATGCGCAGGCCCCGGCGCGGCAGCGTGCCTTGGCGCAGGTAGTGGCCGCCGCAGAAGTCGGGGTCGGTCACGATGGCACGGCGCGCGACCTCGTTGAAAGCGATGTTTTCGGCCGTGAGGTTGGGCGCGCTGGCCACCACCACGGCGTGGCGCACCCGGTCGGGGTATTGCAGCGTCCAGCTCAGCGTCTGCATGCCGCCCAGGCTGCCGCCCATCACCGCGGCCAGGGTCTGGATGCCCAGCACGTCGAGCAGCCGGGCCTGCGCGTTGACCCAGTCTTCCACCGTGACCACCGGGAAATCGGCGCCCCAGGGCTGGCCGGTGGCGGGGTTGGGGTGGGTGGGGCCGGTGCTGCCAAAACAAGAGCCGAGGTTGTTGACACCGATGACAAACCAGCGGTTGGTGTCCACCGCCTTGCCCGGCCCGATCATGTTGTGCCACCAGCCTTCGCTGCGCGGCAGCGGCTGGCCATGTTCATCGGCGTGGTAACCGGCCACGTGGTGGCTGGCGTTGAGGGCGTGGCAGATCAGCACCGCGTTGGAGCGGTCGGCGTTGAGCGTGCCGTAGGTTTCATAGACCAGTTCGTAGGCCGGCAACACAGCCCCGCTTTTCAGGGGCAGCGGCTCGGCAAAGCGCTGGGTCTGGGGCGTGACGATCACGGTGGTTCACCTCGGGCCTGGCCAGGCCCAAAAAACAAAAATCCCGGTGCCGCAAGGTGCGAGACCGGGAGTCCCCCCTTTAGCGGCATTTGTAGAGCGCCCGCAATCCGGACAAATCGGCGCTGGGTCTGAGTATAAATCGGTCGTTCTGCTTCGCTGGCCCTGAAATTCAACGGGCTTCATCCTCGGGACTTCCACCGTTCTTTCGGCGCTTGTTCGTTGGGCAACCTGGCTCTTTCGCACCCATGGTGGCCAATTTGGTGCAAAAGGGACTGGTCCGCGGAGCCCGCCTGAAGCTCGACATGGCAGGGTGTTGTAAATGCGCACTGGCCCCTCAAGGGGCTTGCGCGGCCCGAAAAAAAGTCATTGTCTGCGCGGCATTCGGCGCATAATTCCCCGGCGAGCCTCTCTGGAGCTCGCAAGACAAGTGATCGGTCGGTTTCGCGTGCTACAGGTTTGTGTGCTAACGGGGCTCCATCGCTATTTTTATCCGTGTTACTAGGAGTCCCAACCATGGGCAACAAACTGTACGTGGGCAACCTGCCCTACACCGTGCGCGACGAAGACCTGCAGCAAGCTTTCGGCGCCTTCGGCTCCGTGAACAGCGCCAAGGTCATGATGGAGCGCGACACCGGCCGCTCCAAAGGCTTCGGTTTCGTCGAAATGGGCAGCGATGCTGAAGCCCAGTCGGCCATCGAAGGCATGAACGGTCAGTCCCTGGGTGGTCGCAGCCTCGTCGTGAACGAAGCCCGCCCGATGGAAGCCCGTCCCCCCCGCTCCGGTGGCGGCGGCTTCGGTGGCCCTCGTGGTGGTGGCGGCGGTGGTGGTTACGGCGGCGGCGGTGGTGGCGAAGGCGGCTTCCGCAGCCCCTACGGCGGCGGTGGCCGTCGTGAAGGTGGCGGCGGCGGCGGTGGCCGCGGCGGTTACTGATCAGTACCTTACAGACCCTTCGAAGGTCTGCACACAAAAGCCCCGAGGCGCTGAGCCCAGGGGCTTTTTTCATGCCCGTGGGCGTTTCAGGCGCCGGATCGGCCTCCCGGTTTGGGCTGCCGGTGCTTGCGCGGGCGACCGGCCAGCAGCCGATCGAACAGCGGGTTGGGCAACAGGCGCAACAGCTTGGCCACCACACCCATCTGCCAGGGAATCACGCGGTAACTGGTCTGCGCCGCAATGGCGGCGAAGGCGCGCTCGGCAAAGACCGACGGGCTCAGCAAGAAGGGCATGGGGTAGCGGTTCTTTTGTGTGAGCGGGGTGTCCACATAACCAGGCAACAGCGTCACCACCTTCACACCGCTGCCGCGCAGTTCACCGCGCAGGCTTTCGCAATACGCCACCACCGCCGCTTTGCTGGCGCAGTAAGCCCCGTGACCGGGCAGGCCGCGGATGGCGGCCACGCTGGCAATGCCGACCAGCGAGCCACTGCCGCGCGCGACCATGGCGGCCACGAAAGGGTGGAAGGTGGCCGCCAGCCCGGTGTTGTTGATGGCGAAGGTGTGCGCCTTGACGTGGATGTCGTCCACCTCGGCGGTGTCCATGCCGATGCTGACACCGGCGTTGGCGATCACCACGTCGGGCAGACCCTGCGCGGCGATGCAGGCCTGACCCGCCGCGACGATGCTGTCGACCACGGCCACGTCGGCACCGTAGACCTGGCAGCGCGAGGCGTCCAGGCCCTGGGCGTCGGCCCAGGCCTGCATGTCGGCGGTGCGCCGTGCCACCAGCGCCAGCCGGTATCCCGCCTGCGCGTACCGGGCGGCCAGTGCCTGGCCGATGCCGCTGGAGGCGCCGGTGATGAAGGCCAGCGGTGCCGGTGTGGCGGGCAAGGTGGTCATGCGTTGGTCTTGTGTGAAAAACCAGGGCCGCTCAGCGCGGTGCGAGCGTCACCCGGACGCGACCATTCAGGAGGGCGACGCGCTCGTCCCCACCACGGTAATCCAGCGTGTTGGCCGACATGCGGTCGTTGCCACGCACCAGCAGCACTGGCTGGTCCGACAGCACCCGCTCGGGTTCGGTGAAGATCTTGAGCGATTCGCCGCGGAACTCCAGCTTGGGCAGCGCAGCGCCCGTGGCCTGAGGCGCCGGTTCGCGGATCACCACGGCATCGCCGTCAAGCGTGAACTCGGTGTTGCTGCCGTTGGCCACGATGCGCCGCGCGGTGGCGCTGGTGAGCTGGCCGCCGGGGCCAAAAGAGCGGACGCGGGCGTTGTCGATTTCGGTGGTGTCGGTGTCCGGGCGGTGGCGGGCCTCGGCGCCGAAGACCTCGGTCTTGAGCGAGCCGTCGGCGTTGAACACCTTGACCGAAAAGCGACGCATGAAGTAGTCGGGTTCGCTGCTGAGCGGGCGTTCGGCCACCGGCTCTGGCGGCTCGGGTGTGGCTTGCAGCAGCCAATAAGAAGCGAGCGCCAGCAAGCCCATGAGCAACACGGGCAGGTAGATCGAAAACCGGTCCCAGAGGCGGCGCTGGGCGCGTTGGCGCGGCGCGGGCCTTGGAACATCGGGCGACACCACCGTGTTCACCGGGCGGCCGCTTCCAGTTCGCCCGCGTAGCGCCCGCTGGCCACCAGCAACAGGTCGCAGAGTTCGCGCACCGCACCGGCGCCGGGCAGCGCGCGGGTGACGTGGTGGGCCAGCGCCAGCAGCTCGGGGTGGGCGGTGGGTGGCACACAGGCAAGAGCAGCGCGGCGCAGCATGGGCAGGTCGGGCCAGTCGTCGCCCATGGCGGCGGTGGCCGACCAGTCCAACCCCAGTTCGGCCAGGATGGCCTCGGCCGCTGGGCGCTTGTCTTCGGTGCCGAAACGGGTGTGTGTGACGCCCAGCGCCTCCAGGCGTTTGCGCAACGCCGCCGAGTCGCGGCCGGTGACCACCGCCGGTGTGATGCCCACTCGCTGCAACAGCTTGATGCCGTG
>JALOSH010000267.1 GCA_025458545.1 Hydrogenophaga sp. | reverse complement strand
CCAGCTGGCCAGCGGCCTGAGCTGCCCGGTCGGTTTCAAGAACGGCACCGACGGCGGCATGAAGGTCGCCAGCGACGCCATCCAGGCCGCGCAGGCGCCACACGCCTTCATGGGCATGACCAAGATGGGCCAGGCCGCGATTTTCGAGACCCGCGGCAACGCAGACTGCCACGTCATCCTGCGCGGCGGCAAGGCACCCAACTATTCACAGGCCGATGTCGACGCCGCCTGCGCCCTGCTGCAGGCGGCGGGCTTGCGGGAGCAGGTGATGATCGACGTGTCGCACGCCAACAGCAGCAAGCAGCACCGCCGGCAGATCGACGTGGCGGCCGATGTGGCGCAACAGGTCGCCGCCGGCGACCCGCGCATCACCGGCATCATGATCGAGAGCCACCTGTTCGAAGGCCGCCAGGACATCACCCCCGGCCAGCCGCTGCAACACGGCGTGAGCGTGACCGACGCGTGCATCGGTTTCGAGCAAACCGTGCCGGTGCTGAAGGGGCTGGCAGCAGCGGTGCGGGCGCGGCGGGCACGGGCCAAGACCTGAGCCGGTTGCGGCAGATCCGACAGGTCTGCCGCGAGCCTGCCGGTCGATCCTGCCTACAGTGCAGTGGGTCCGGCCCCGATCTGCGAGGGCCGTCCATCCACACACACGGGAGAACGGCATGTCTGAATTCAATCTGAAGGGCCGCAAGGCCCTGGTCACTGGCGGGGCGCGCGGTCTGGGCGCTGGCATGGCGCAGGCGCTGGCGGCGGCTGGCGCGGCGGTGATGGTCGGCGACATCCTGGAAGAAGCCGGTCGCGCCACGGTGCAGGCCCTGCGCGAGACCGGCGCCACGGCCCACTTCATCCATCTGGATGTGACCGACGAGGCGCAATGGGAAACCGCGGTGGCCGCCACCGTGCGCGAACTCGGTGGCTTCGACATCCTGTTGAACAACGCCGGCATCGAGGTGACCGCGCTGGTGGCCGACATCGACGCGGCCGAGCTGCGGCGCATGCTGGACGTGAACATCGTCGGCACGGCGCTGGGCATGAAACACGCCTTCCGTGCCATGCGCCCGGGCGGTGCGGCGGGCCAGGGCGGGGCAGTGGTCAACATCGCGTCGGTGGCGGCGACCATCGCGTTCCCGGCCATCGCCGGCTATTCGGCCACCAAGTCGGCGGTGGACCGGCTCACCCGCGTGGGTGCCATGGAGTCGGGCAAGCTGGGCTACGGCGTGCGGGTGAACTGCGTCTACCCGGGCCTGGTGCCCACCGACATGGGCATGAAGCTGGCGAACGATGTGGTGGGCGTGGGGCTGTTCGCCTCGCCCGAGGCGGCCGTGGGCGCGATCGTGGAACAGACGCCGCTGGGGCGCCTGGGCACCGTGGCCGACATGGCCGACGCGGTGGTGTTCCTGTGCTCCGATGCGTCCCGCTTCGTCACCGGTGCCGGGCTGCCGGTGGACGGCGGCATGGGCATGTGAGGCCCGGCCCGCCAGGGCAGGCCAGGTGCTGCGAAAGACAGCTCAGCGCGGCTTGCGCGGAGCGGCTGGGCCGCGGCCTTCGATGTGGCGGAAGTTGATGCGGCCCTTGGTCAGGTCGTAGGGCGAGAGTTCCAGCGAGACCCGGTCACCCGCCAGGATGCGGATGTGGTTCTTCTTCATCTTGCCGGCGGAATAGGCAATCAGCTGGTGACCGTTGTCCAGCGTCACGCGAAAGCGCGTGTCGGGCAGCACCTCGTTGACGATGCCCATCATGTCGATCAGTTCTTCTTTGGCCATGGGTGGCTCCTTTGCTAGCGTTTCAAAGACAAATGGGTTGGGCGGTCTGCACCACGGCAGACGCAGCCGTCGGCAGGCCGCGCGCGGCCATGGCCGCGTTCACCCAGTCGATGCCCTGGGCCACGGCGAAGTGCGCGGCGGCATCGTGGGTGGGAAAGTCGTCGTGGAAGCGCATCACGCGGTCGGTCGAGGCGCTGCCTCGGCCACTGGCGATGGACACCTGTGCGGCAAAGCGCCCACAAGGCAGCGGACGCGGACAGGCCGCAATGCGGTACTTGCCCAAAGAGAGGGGAGACAGAGGCTTCGTTGCAGAAACGGAAATCGGTTGAATCATCAAAAACATCAAAGGGCGAGGCACCGCGGCCCTGAAGGACCGCACAGCAGACAACGCCCGAAACACACAAGTGGCAGCCCCAAAGCGCCGGGGTGCCCGACTGGATTATCCGGGGCTGGCGCGGTGTTGGGAATACCGGTCAGCCACGGTGCACGCGCCACGGCAGGGGCATCGGCAACAGCAGGGAAAAAGATCGCGACCAGGCGGTGAGAGGTGCCGGTCTTGTTCGCCGTGGTGGGGCATGGACAGGCAACCCCTCTGCCGGGGGTGGTGCGTTGGTGTGATCACACGAACGCGGCCTGTCGCCCAAAGCGAACCCGCTAATGTACCACGATGCGGAATTTTGTGCGGCAAGGTGGTTTGGAAGCTGCCGCAAAGGCGGCGGGCCAGACCGGTTTCACTGCGTGACCACGGTCTTCACCATCTGGCCCACCGGGGGATCGCTGCGGCCCCAGGTGCCGTTGAGCAGTTGCAGGCGCTTCTCCGGGATGGCGGCGCGGCGCGCCAGCTCGGCAAAACCGCCGCGCGGGAAGGGTACCAAACGCACCTGCCAGGGCCGGGCGGCTTGCTGGTCGGCGGCGGTCATGGCGCGGAACGATTTTTCGGTGGCCATGAGGTTGGCGAAGGCGCGCTGCTTGGCCGCTGCGTCGGCCGAGAGGTAGGCCATGGCGTAGGTGGCCTGCGCGGGGCCGCTGACCACGGTCACCTGCAGCGGCTCGGTCCGGCCCGCAGCGACCTGGCGCACGCCGGTGAAATGGGTGGCGGCGAATCCGCTGATGATGCCACGGGTGACCTGGCCCTGGGTCGCCTTGAAGCCGTTCTTCAGGACCTCGTCGTGCGTTTTGCCGGCCTGTGGCGGCACCGGCAACAGCTTGAGCGCGGCGTCGCCTTGCGGGCTGATGAAGGTGAGCGCACTCGGTTCGTTCTGGATGCGCCAGCCGGGCGGCGCGGTCATGGCAAAACCCAGGCTCGGGTGGTAGAACTGCTGCCCACGCGTGACCCCGTGTTCGGGGCTGTCGCCAAACCGCATGCCCTCGATCATCTGGAAGAAGCGCTGGCTGCCGTCAGAAGCGTAGGTGCCCTTGTACTGCGCCGCGTTCTGGCTGATGGCCTGCAGCCGCTGGTCGTTGCTCGGGTGGGAAGCCAGCCAGTTGTCGCGCTCGGGCGGGGTCGTCCCGGCGGCACGCGCCTCGTCGATGGCAAACGCCTCTTGCAGCTTGAGCACACGGATCACGTCGATCATGTTGCGCGGGTCGTAGTTGCTGCGCGCCAGGTACTCGGCGCCCAGGGCGTCGGCCTGCAGTTCCTGTTCGCGGCTGTAGGTGGCCACGTAACCGGCCGCCACGCCCTGCGCCATCTGGCCGAACATTTCGGTGCCGCCGCTCATGCCGACCTGGCTTTCCAGCACCGCGCCGAGCACCGTGGCCGCCAGCACACCGAGGCCGGCGTTTTGCTGGCGGGTGGCGCGCTGAGCGCCGTGGCGCGCGGTCACATGGCCGATCTCGTGGCCGATGACGCCGGCCATGTCGGCCTCGCTCTCCATGTAGGCCAGGATGCCGCGGGTCATGTAGATGTAGCCACCCGGCAGCGCAAAGGCGTTGATCTCCGGGCTGTCGAGCACGGTGAAGGTCCAGGGGATGTTGGCGCGGTGCGATTGCTTGGCCAGCTTTTGCCCGATCTCGTTGAAATAGGCTTGCA
>JALOSH010000266.1 GCA_025458545.1 Hydrogenophaga sp. | reverse complement strand
CCGCTCGATGTCGGCCTTGGTGGTGCCACCGACGATGGGCGTGAACACCTCGTTGGATTCGCCAAAGTCACCGTGGCAGGAGGCGCACTGGGCCACATGTCGTGCCAGGGCGCCTTCTGCTGGGCCAGCGCCGGTGCAGCGGCCAGGGCCGAAAGCGTGAGTGCCGCTGCGGCGGCGCGGACGGAAATGCGAAGCTTGGATTTCATCAGTACACCTGCACGTTGGAGACTTCACCGTTTTCGGACACCAGCCAGCTCTGGATGGCGTTCTGGTGGTAGATGGACCGGGTGCCACGCACGGCGCGCAACTGGTTGATCTTGGGCTGCACGTAACCGGTGCTGTCGATGGCACGGCTCTGCAGAATGGCGGGCTTGCCATCCCATACCCAGTCGATGTTGAAGCGTGTGCAGGCCTTGGGCAGGATCGGCCCTTCCAGCCGCGCGGTGCGCCAGTTGCGTCCACCGTCCACCGACACGTCGACCCGCTTGATGGTGCCGCGGCCGGACCACGCCAGACCGGTGATGTTGTAGTAGCCCTTGTCCAGCAGCGTCTGGCTTCCCGAGGGCGTGGTGATCACGCTCTTGCACTCCTGGATGCCGGTGTACTGGCGGTGGGTGCCATCGGGCATGTGGTCCACGTAATGGATAGCCTCATCCTTGGTGGCCCATTTCATGTCGCCCACTTCAATGCGGCGCAGGTACTTGACCCAGCTGACGCCCTGCACGCCAGGCACGACCAGTCGAAGGGGGTAGCCGTTCTCGGGGCGCAGCATCTCACCGTTCATGGCCCAGGCCACGATCACGTCGTCCATCGCCTGTTCTATGGAGAGCGTGCGGGTCATGGACGATCCGTCGGCCCCCTCGGCCAGCACGAACTTGCCCTTCTTCTTGTCGTAGCCACACATCTCCAGCAGCGTCGAGAGACGAACGCCGGTGAACTCGGAGCAGCTGAGCATGCCGTGGGTGTACTGCACCGACGGCAGCGCCACGTTGCCCCACTCGGGTGCCGAGTTGGCACCACATTCGATGAAATGGATGCGAGAGACGCTGGGCAGGCGCATCAGGTCGTCCATGGTGAACACCCGCTCGCGCTTGACCAGGCCGTTGATCATGAGACGGTGCTTGGACGGATCGATGTCCCACCAGCCCTGGTGGTGGCGTTCGAAATGCAGGCCACTGGGCGTGATGATGCCGAACAGGCCTTGCAGGGGCGTGAAGCTGACCGAGGCCTGTGACACCCTGGTCAGGCCCGGGCTTTCGCGCCGCTGCAGGTTGGCCTCCCACTTGCTGGGCTTGCCATAGCCGTCGAAGGCCACCGGCTGCCCCAGCCCCGTGGTGTGGGCGGGCAGTTTGAGGATGGCCTCCTCCCCGTCGGCGGCGAACGCCCGTGTGGACGCGGCAGCCGAGGCAGCAACACCGGCTCCCATGGCCAGCGCCTTGCCCATGAAGCCGCGCCGCGCCTTGCGGGCTTCTTCGAGCTTGTCCGCGCTCAGGTGGTTTTCGGGCGCGGGCAGGACGCGCCCAATGACTTCGCTCAGGTCTTTAGACACTTGATTCTTCCTTCTCTTTGGCGGGGGGAATGGGAGCTGCCCCTGCCTCTTCGGCAGGGTGTGGAAAAACGTCGCCGGACTGGCGCAAGCCCACATTGGCGACTTGCAGCACGCCGTCCCGTGCCGCACCGTGGGCGGCAAGCGCACGGCACAGCTCGATGTAGAGCGGATCGGCCACCTTGTAGAACACCTGGGTACCTTCACGGCGGCGCGACACGACGCCAGCCTGGTACATCAGGCCCAGATGGCGCGACGCATTGGCCTGCGCCAGACCGGTGAGCTGCAGAATGTTGTTGACGCAATGCTCTCGCTCGCACAGCACGTGGAGAATGCGCAGGCGCGCGGGTTCGCCGAGGACGCCGAACTGGCGCGCCACCGACTCGAACACCGCATTCATCGATTCCAAGGACTTGTCTCCGCTGGGTTTGACTGTGGTCAATAAACTATATGATTGATTGCTGATATTGTGATCAGTGTAAACCCGCATCGCCACGCCAAACTGACAAGCCCCATCAGGTGATGCCCTCTTGTCGCACAGACCTGCGGCCGGCGTTACAGTACCCGGTCGAGCGCGCGGCGACCGAAGGCTGCAATGCAATTCCGCACCCGTGTTAACTGACTCAACCCTGACTCAAGGGGAAAAATCAGTGGCCGATCGGGCTAGGGTTTGCACCGTTCTGCCGGCCGGACGCGGTTGCTACCATAAGAATCTGAATATGCAGAATTACTTATGCAGACAACTGCATGGACCGGATCGCCGCATGTTCGCCGTGTCCACCCGCCCCTTTCAACCGAGGTCATGATGTCCAAAACCATGAAATGGATCACCGCCGGCGTGCTCTGCGCCGCCACCCTCAGCGCCCACGCGCAGGTCAACCAAGTGCGCGTCTGGGCTGCTGCCTGTGCCAACTGCCACGGCACCGAAGGTCGCGCGCTCGAAGGCATGGAGTCCCTGGCTGGCAAAAACAAGGATGACATGCTCAAGACCCTGCTGGACTTCAAGTCCGGTCGCAAGCCGGCCACCATCATGCACCAGCTGTCCAAGGGTTACACCGACGAGCAGCTGGCCGAGATCGCGGCCTACTTCGCCGCCCAGAAGAAATAAAGGCAAGGAGCCTGAACCATGAAACGTCGTCAATTCGTTCAAACGTTCGGTGCCGGTTCGGCGGTGGCCGGTCTGGGTCTTCTGACAGGCTGCGCCACCAGCGGGGCCTCCCGGGGCAAGGTGGTGGTGGTCGGCGGTGGCTATGGTGGCGCCACGGCGGCCAAGTATGTGCGCATGTTCTCGGACTACGGTATCGACGTGACGCTGGTCGAGCCGAATTCCGCCTTCATCTCATGCCCGATCTCCAACCTCGTGATCCAGGGCAGCAAGACCATAGCCGACGTCACCACGCCCTACGACAACCTGACCAAACGGCATGGCGTCAAGGTGGTGCGGGACATGGTGGCCAGCATCGACGCCGAGAAGCGTCTGGTCAAGCTGGCCGGCGGTGGTGAACTGCCGTACGACCGGCTGATCGTCTCGCCCGGTATCGACTTCATGTGGGAAACCCTGCCCGGCATGGCCAGCCAGGCGGCCAAAGACAAGGTGTTGCATGCGTGGAAGGCCGGCTCCCAGACCGTGGCCCTGCGCAAGCAGCTCGAAGCCATGCCCGACGGTGGCGTCTACGCGCTGTCGATCCCGCTGGCCCCCTACCGCTGCCCGCCGGGCCCGTACGAGCGTGCCTGCATGGTCGCCAACTACTTCAAGAAGGCCAAGCCCAAGAGCAAGGTCGTCATCTTCGACGCCAACGACGACGTTCAGTCGAAGAAGGGCCTGTTCATGAAGGCCTGGGCCGACCACTACAAGGACATCATCGAGTACCGGCCCAAGCACCGCGTGACCGACGTCGACGCCGCCACCAACACACTGAAGTTCGAGTTCAACGACGACTTCAAGGCAGCGGTGGCCAACGTCGTGCCGGCCATGCGCGCCGGCGACATCGCGGTCAAGTCCGGCCTGGCCACCGCCAATGCGCGCTGGTGCGAGGTCGACTTCCTGACCTTCGAGTCCAAGGCAGCCAAGAACGTCCATGTGCTGGGCGACGCCATCCAGATTGCGCCGGGCATGCCCAAGTCGGGTCACATGGCCAACCAGCACGGCAAGACCTGCGCCGCTGCCGTGGTGAATCTGCTGATGGGCAAGGAGCCGCCGCAGCTGCCGATCTACGCCAACACCTGCTACACATGCTCACGGTGCCGGGTTCCGGCGGTGTGTCCAGTGCCGCCAGCGAGCTGGAAGGTCGTTACGCCCTGGCCTGGGCCCGCAACATCTGGGCCGATACATTGGCTTGACCCCCCGCGCCGCCTCCGGCGTGCCCCCCTGCGAGGGGGGCGCAGCCAGCGGTCCGGTGAAGCCGGTTCCGCGGCTGCCGCCGGTGGTCTGCATCGAACCTTTCTTCCTGTCCGGACATGAACGCTCGCCCCTCCTCCCTCGTGACCGCCCGCACGACGTTCACCTTGGCCGTGTCACTTCTTTTCTCGACGGGTGTATTCGCACAGGCCGACGAGGCCCGCGCCAAGAGAATCGCGGGCGGCTCGTGTTTCCTTTGCCATGGTGCCAATGGCGAATCCACCAGCGAGGTCTTCCCCCGCCTGGCAGGCCAGAACGCCGAGTACATCGCCAAGCAGCTGGCGGCCTTCAAGTCGGGACAACGCAAGAGTTCGGCCATGGCCGACATGGTGGCCAAGCTGACGCCCGACGAGATGCTGGCCCTGGGACGTTACTACCAGAAGATGGAAATCCCGCGCGAGGAGGCCAAGGACCCGATGCTGGCGGGCATGGGCCGCTACATCTACCACAATGGCAACAAATTCAGCGGCGTCCCCTCGTGCGTCAGTTGCCACGGGCAAGCCGGTGAAGGCGCTGCCAACCTTCCGCGGCTGGCCACCCAGTTCTCCGGCTACCTGTTCACCCAGCTCAAGTCCTTCAACAAGCGCGATCGCACCAACGACAACGCGGTGATGCATGTGGTGGTGGAGAAGATGACCGAACTGGAGATGGCGGCGGTGGCTGAGTACCTGAGCAGCAAGTGAACGCTCGGTCTTGCTGATTTTTGGGGGGCGCTTTCTGGTTGGGGCGCCCTTCTTTTTTCGATGGAGTGGTTGGGCCGGGTCTCGCCCCGGCGGGCGACCTTCTTTTCTTTGCTTCGCCAAAGAAAAGAAGGGAAAAGAAAGGCGAGCCGAAGCCCGGGCCGCTGCGCGGTGCCTTGCGCTGCTCAGCCCGGCCTGACGGCAATGGGTCATCGCATGTGGTCAAACGCCGGCATGTCGAGGTCCAATCGGCGTATGCGCTAGCGAGTAGCGCAGGGCTGGGCGGATCAAGGGGCGCGCTTGTCTGAGCCGAAGGCGAGTTTGCGCGCCACCCCGCCCAGGCCGAGCAACGCAGCGTGCCCGCAGCGCAGCGAAGGGACTGCGCATCCG
>JALOSH010000265.1 GCA_025458545.1 Hydrogenophaga sp. | reverse complement strand
CTCCCTTGAGCTGTTCGGCGCGGGCTTCGATCAACGGATCGTCGGGTGGCGGAAACGGGAGCTTGTCGATCACCAGCAGCTGCAGCACATCACCCGCCAGATCGACGCCTTCCCAGAACGACGCCGAGGCCACCAGCACCGCACCAGGCCCGCTGGCCTGGGCTGCCCTGAAGTGCGCCAGCAGTGCGCGTCGGGAATGCTGGCCCTGCGCCAGCACCCGCAGCGGCTTGCAGTGGCCTTGCCGAACCCGTTCGGCGATCTGGTCGGCCATGCGGGCCGCCGCGCGCAAGGTGGTGGTGAGCACCAGGGTGCGTCCACCCAGGCGTGACGCCCAGTCGGCCACCGAACGCGCCAAGGCCAGGGTGTGCCCGGGATCTGAAGGCTCCGGCAATGCATGCGGCAGGTACAGGGCCGCCTGAACCGCATGGTTGAACGGGCTCGGCACCCGCAGGGTGCGCAGCTGGGGCCCATGCGCCAGGCCGAGCGGGCTGGTGAATTCGGCGAGCGAGTCGTTGTTGCCCAGCGTGGCCGAGGTGAAAACAGCGCTGTGTCCGGGCTGCGCCATCCAGCGCTCACCAAAATGGGCCGACGCATCCCGTGGCACGCGGACCAGGCGCCACGACCCGCCTGACCAATCGATCCAACGCACCTGATTGCCTGCCTCAGGCATTGGGACCGAGCCGACGTTCACCAGGCTCGACCAGTCGCGCTGCAGGGTCTGCGCCCGCTCCAGCAGACGCTGCAGTTCCGCCGAAGCGCCCGCAGTGGCTTGCAGCGCCGCCACGCTGGCGTTCAAGGCTGCGGCCACCCGCTGGATGGCGACGGACCACGCAGAGGCCTCCACGCCTTCGGGCACCACATCCCGCCACCGGCTGCGCGGGACCGACGGCGCCAGCAGAGCCAGCGCCTGAACCGACTGTTCCAGGTTGAACACCAGTGCCTCCCATGGGCGCTGGCCACGCGCCCAACAGGGTCCTTGCACCGCCAGATCGCGAGCCAGGCCCAGCAACTGGACCGAACCCAGTTCGAGGCCGAGCGCCGCCAAGCCGATGGCGTTGAGCTGGTGGGCCTCATCAAAAACGAGCACATCGGCCTCGGGCAACAACGGCGGCGCACCCGACCGGCGCAACCGCTGGTCGGCAAAAAACAGGTGGTGGTTGATCACCACCCAGTCCGCTTGCTGGGCCTCCGCACGGGCGCGCTCGACGTGGCAGTCGGCCACGCGGGGGCAGGCAGCACCCAGACAGTTCTCGGTGGTGGAGCTGATCATTGGGCGCAGAGGGGAGCGTTCGTCCAGCCCGGGCAGCTCGGCCAGATCGCCAGCGCGAGAGGCCACGGCCCAGCGTTGGATCTGTTCCAGCGCCCAGGTGATGCCGAGGTCGCGCCGGGCGGACGCGCCGGGCCCCGTGCGGGCCTGCTCGAGCCGGTGCAGGCAGACATAGCTGGAGCGACCCTTCAACAGGGCCGCGCGCACCGGCAAACCCAGCGCCCGGCTGACCGCGGGCACATCGCGGGTGAAAAGCTGGTCCTGCAGGGCTTGTGTGGCCGTGGACAGCAGGGCGCGCCGACCGCTGAGCAGCAAAGGCACGAGGTAGGCGAAGGTCTTGCCGACGCCGGTTCCGGCTTCCACCACCAGAACATCACCGCTTTGCAGCGCCCTGGCCACGGCTTGCGCCATGTCGCGCTGGCCTTGCCGCTGATGCCATGGGTGTTCGGCACCAGGGAGCGTGCCAGAGGGGCCAAAGGCCGCCACCACAGCGGCTTCGAGCGGGCTCAACACGGCGACTGTGCGCGCGGCGCGACAAGTGCACCGCTTTCGCAGGCGCGGCTCGCAGGGCGGTCCAGGGAGAACACCGGTTTTGGTGATAGGCTCACAGGCCGATGATGGTCTTGGATCATTGAGACATTTTCCGCCTTCGCCCACCTGCCCCACTGCCCACCCGCCTGCCATGTCCAAAGGCTACCGCATCCACGCCTCCACCGGCATCCACCGGGGTGACCGCGACTACCAGCAGGACCAGGTCTGCCTGCTGCACCATCCGCGGCATGCCGGCTGCCTGCTCGCGGTGGTGGCCGATGGCATGGGTGGACGCAGTGGCGGTCGCAAGGCGTCCGACCAGGTGATGCTGACCGCCCGACAGCTTTTCGAGCGCTTCGACCCGGAAACCGACGACGCATCGGCCATGCTGCGCCAGGTGGTCGAAGAATCGCACCTGGTGATCAAGCTCACCGCGGTATCGGCCGAGCAGGAACCGCACAGCACCATCGCCGCGTTCCTCATCAACCCAGGCGGCGACAGCCACTGGATCCATGCCGGCGACTCGCGCATCTACCACTTCCACAACGGCAAGATGGTGTTTCGTACCATGGACCATTCCTACGTGCAGACGCTGGTGAACCAGGGCGAGATCAGCGAAGAAGAGGCTCTGGACCACCCGCACTCCAACATCCTGATGGGCTGCCTGGGCACCGACAACGATCCACCGGTGGACATCCATGTGGTACCCCAGTCCGGTCCGGGCGATGCGCTCATGGCCTGCAGCGACGGGGTGTGGCACTACTTTTCGCCCGACGAACTGGCCAGCACCATCGCCATGCTGTCTCCGCGCGAGGCCTGCGAGTTCCTGATCCAGAAGGCCCGCACACGTGCCAAGGGCATGGGCGACAACCTTTCACTGGTGATCGTCAAGTTCGATCCGCTGGGCTGAAGGTTTTCTGGCCTTGTGCGGGCTCCACTGCCGAGCCACACCCTCAGGTCAATCCGGTGTCCACCTGCCGGTGCTCCAGCGCCAGAAACTCGGCCGACTGCATTTCGTTCAGTCTCGACACGGTGCGCGGGAATTCGTGTGACATCGGCCCCTCGATGTACAGCTGCTCGGGTGGCACGGCGGCCGACATCACCAACTTCACGCGTCGGTCGTAGAGCACATCGATCAGCCAGGTGAAGCGCCTGGCTTCCGAGGCATTGCGCACCGCCATCTGAGGCACGTTCGACAGCATCAGGGTGTGGAACTGGGTCGCGATCTCCAGGTAGTCGTTCTGCGAACGCGGCCCGCCGCACAAGGTGCGGAAATCAAACCAGATCACGCCACCGGCCCGCCTGACCGCACGGATCTGGCGCGCCTCGATGTGCATCACCGGGTCCTGATCGGCCACTTCGGCCAGCTGATCAAAGGTCTTCTCCATGGCCGCATCGGCCTGCTCGCCCAATGGACAGTGGTACAGCTCGACGTGGGTCAGCGTGCGCTGCCGGTAGTCGGTGCCGTTGTCCACGCTGAGCACTTCCAGCCGTGCCTTCAGCAGCTCGATGGCGGGCAGGATGCGGTCGCGGTGCAGCCCGTTGGGGTAGAGGCCGTCCGGGTGGAAGTTGGAGGTGGTGACAAAACCCACGCCTGCCTTGAACAAGGCGTCCAGCAGGCGGTGCAGGATCATGGCGTCGGTCACGTCGGCCACGTGGAACTCATCGAAGCAGATGAGCTTGTAGCGCTTGGCCATGCGCAAGCCCAGCTCATCCAGCGGATTCACCGTGCCCTGCAGCTCGCGCAGCTCGCGGTGAACCTCGCGCATGAACTCGTGAAAATGCAGCCGTGTCTTGCGCCGGATCGGGACCGCGTTGTAGAAGCAGTCCATCAGGAAGCTCTTGCCGCGCCCCACACCCCCGAACATATAAACGCCGCGCGGAATCTCGGGCTTGACGAACATCTTTTTCAGCGCGTTGGAGCGCCTTTGCTTGTAGTTCGTCCAGTCGGTCGCGCACCGCTCCAGCGCGTCGATGGCACGCTGCTGGGCGGGGTCGGTGGTGTAGCCGCGCTGCTGGAGCTCGGCTTCGTAGGTGCTGCGGACCGACAAGCGCGG
>JALOSH010000264.1 GCA_025458545.1 Hydrogenophaga sp. | reverse complement strand
GTGAATTGCCTGCGAATCTACCGCCATCGCGATCTGCAAGGTCGTTCGCTCGATGCCTTGTCGGAGCAGGAGCGCGAGTGCCTCGCTGAAGTGAGGGCTTCACTGCAAGGTCACATGAACCTGCTGGAACGAGAACCGAGCCTGGCCATCTGGCGCCGTCTGCGCGCATTCGGCGCCTTTGTGCGCAACCGCGCAGCCCAGGATGTGATGCGCTACCTGCGCAGCCGCAGCCCCAGGGACAAACACCAGCCCGGCTTGCTACGCGGCTTCGGAACCCTCTTGAAGAGAAGCTGGCGCCTGGCCAGCCAGGCTGGCGAAGTGCGCCGGTTCGAATACAGCGCAAGAGTCAACAGCGACCCGGAGGCGAAGGACCCATCCAGCGCTGACTTTTGGAAAATGGCCTTGCTCCACTCCGAGCTTCAGGGTCACAAACGTTTCACCTACGCTTGGGGCGAAAACCCCTGGAACCAGCTGCTGTATCTGAACCTCCAGTGGCTGGGCCGCGGTCTGTTGCCGGGCTGGTGGTGGCCGTGGCGGCGTTCGCATCCGCTCAAGCTCGACGCCCGTTTTCTGGCTGGACAGGGTGTGCCGCTGCTGCGCATCACCGAGCAGCCGAATCAGGTCCGCGCACTGACCGATCTGGCGCACCTGGGCCTGTACTGGACGCGCCTGTTCACCAAACTCCAGCTGTGGCACCTGCGTCAGCCCGACGCGCCGCCTGAAGGCGCCCCGCAGCGCCTGCCCGGCGCCGTCAAAGGCCTGCCTGCGCCGGACATCACCGAGCTGGACCTGGAGCCGTCGCCCGTGGCAGGCCTGAAAAAGACCGTCCAGGGAGCTCGCCGTGCGGTGGTCAGGCTTACCCGCTACCGGGGCAGGCCGTGCGGGGCGGGAGAAACACCCAAGCCACCCCTGGTGTTCATCCATGGGTACAGCGCCAGCGGCACCACGTTTGCACACAACGCCATCGAGCACCCGGCGGCCCTGCACTTCTGGCGCGCGGGTCGCGACGTCTGGCTGCTCGACCTTCGCACCAGCGCGGGCATGCCCACCGCGCGCGAGCCTTGGGCCTTTGAAGACGCCGCCTGGGCTGATATCCCGGTAGCCATTGACCACATTGCCCGGCTGGTGGGGCGAGAAAGGAGAAGTCAACCGGTACAGGTCGACGTGTTCGCCCATTGCATCGGTGCGGTCATGCTGAGCATGGCCCTGCTGTCCGACCCCTCTGATCGGAGGGCTGTCCGGGGGCAGCCCACCCGCTATCCCCGCGAACTCGATGCTTTGCCCACCACGCTTCGCAAGGTGGTCCTCAGTCAGAAGGGCTTCTACGTCGATTACACCGATGCCAACATCCTGCGGTCGTACCTGATGAATTTCTTCAAGGCAGGTCTGCAAGGCGGCTACAGCTTCAGACCCTCGCCGCTGCCGCGGCAGGGCGAACAGGTGTTCGACGCTTTCCTCAACACCCTGCCCTATCCGCCCAAGACCTGGTCAATGGAAAACCCCTGGTGGCGGCGCACACCCTGGAGCGCCACCCGACGGCGCATGGATGCGCTGTACGAACGCACCTTCAACATCGAGCGCATGCCCAAGCCGGTGCTGGAACGCATTGATGACTTCTTTGGCCCGCTGAATCTGGAAACCGTCTCGCAAGTCATCCACATCGCCCGCCACCGCCAGATCGCGCTCAGCAGCGGCCAGCTCCTGAGTCTGGATCGCATCGTGCTGTGGCCGCGCGCGGGCACCTTGATCCTGAGCGCCACCGACAGCGGCATGGTCAGTCCGCACACTGGCCAACGCATGGCCGACCTTTTCAAGGAGGAGGGCATTGCCCACCGGTTCGAGCGGATTGAAGGGGGACACCAGGACATGTTGATGGGTCGCGGTTCAGAGCGGCTGTGGCACACCGTGGAGGAATTCCTCGATGCGTGACATCCAACGACTCCTCAAGCAGCTGAGCGCTCCAGACGAACACCCCATCTGGCTGCAGCCGGCAGATCCATCACCCAGCAAAGTCCTGGCCCTGCCCGATGACGACAGCTCCTATGTTCTGGTGGTCTGGGTACAGCGCGGAGCGGACAACATTGCGCTTTTGCCCTTGGGCAGTGAGGCACCCGTCCAGCTGCAGAAAAGAAATCCGGCGTTGGGGCGCCAACAGTTCGATGTGAGCGCGAAACCGAAGGGCGCTACCCACCTTCTGGTCATGGGATGGACTCGCCAACGAAGCGCAGATCCGCCCTGGACCAACCAGCTGTTCAACCATCCAATTGATCTTCCAAGTTTCATTTCCCTTGTCACTTTTGAGGCACTGCTTCCGGCCATATCAACGGAAGTGCTGCAAGGCGCGCTGAACGAACTGCTGAAGAATTCACCCGCAACGATCAGATCGAGTCTGCTCGAGCACTCGACACCTGCCGGACCAGCCTTGCTCACCCTCGCAGGAGCGTCGAGGACATACTCCGCACTGGCAAGCGGAAAAGCCTTGTTCCATGAGGCTGCGCAGACTTTTTGGAATCACCAGACAACAAACACCGTCGCACCGCCAGCGGCCCAGCTTCGAGCGACTCGTCTGATTTTTGCCAGCTGCCAGTACCCCTCAGGCCTTTTGGACCACAGACTGGCCAGGGCTTCGTTTCAGCGCATGGAGGACTCGGCAGGGAACGATCCTGCGCTGGGAGCGTTGCTGCTGCTGGGTGATCAGATTTACGCCGATGCGACTTACGGGATTCTGGATCCGTCGGTGACGAGTGACAGGTTAGCCCTGCTTTACAGGGATCTGCGCGACTCCCTGAAACAATATCCAGTCCTTTACGCCATGGGGAGCGGTGCTGAGCGCAGGCTGTTCGTGACACCGGACGATCACGAAATCAGCGACAACTGGGAGCCCGGAGGCTCCGACAACAACGGGAAGGCACTGCGGGTGGGCATGACGGCTTTTGAGCAGTTGAGCGCGAGCCCCCTGCCTGGGAAGCAGCGCCACGGCGGACACTGGGGTGCGGTCAATGTGGGCGGCGGGCATCAGGTCTTCATGCTGGACACCCGCACCACACGACACCCCAGGCCCTGGGGTCCAGGGTCCGGGAGCCTAGAGCCCCACATCTTGAACGAACCGCAGCGCCAGGGACTGGAAAGCTGGCTGAGAGGGCGCCAGCAGCAGGACGGAGCCGGTCCGGTCTCGCCCAAGCTCATCTCATCGCCCGTCTGGCTCTTGCCGCGCCGGGTCGGGCGGGCCGTCGCGCCCGATGATGCGGCCAGCCGAAGCGACAGCTGGGACGGCTATCCCGCCAGCCTGGATTGGCTACTGGGTTTCATTGCAACAGAGAAGATTCGCGGAGTGGTGATGTTGTGTGGCGATGCCCACCTCGCCGGACACACGCGGGTCGAGTTGAAGCACAACGAACACACCGTCCAGCTGCACATCCTGCATGCGCCCGCGCTGTATGCGCCGTTTCCCTTCGCCAACGGCCAGCCGCACCACTACCGTTGCCTTGACGACCAGTGGGAATGGGCGAACGGTTCGATTTCATGCTGCGTCGACAGCGAACTCTGGGCGCTGGGTGACGGATTTGTTCACCTGTCGGTGGTGCCTGTGAACGGCGCCTGGCAAGTCAGGGCTACCTTCGACACGGGAACGAGCAGCGGGCGTTCCGAGTTCTGGGCAATGAACTGAGCGGCCGGCCATTGCTTACCCATGGGCCACAAGCGTTCGCGGATGCTGCTGATCAGCTGCGCGTGGTTGCCGCCGGGGAAGTCGGTGCGGCCGATGCTACCGGCGAACAGCACGTCGCCCACGAAGGCGCGCTGCGCTTCGGGTGAGTGAAACACCACATGCCCGGGGGTGTGGCCCGGGCAGTGGCGCACGTTGAGCGTGCAGTTTCCGATCTGCACCGTGTCGCCGTCGGCCAGCCAGCGGGTGGGCGTGAAGTGCCCGGCCGGCGGGAAGCCGAACATCTGGCTTTGTTGCGGCAGGCCGTCGATCCAGAACTGGTCGCCCGGGTGCGGTCCGATGATGGGCAAGCCGAGTCGCTCGGCCAGTTCGGCGGTGCCGCCCGCGTGGTCGATGTGGGCGTGCGTGAGCCAGATGGCCTTGAGGTTCAGCCCCAGGCGCCTGACCTCGGCGAGCAAGCGGTCCAGTTCGCCACCCGGGTCGACGATGGCGGCGTCCAGCGTGTCGTCGCACCAGACGATGGAGCAGTTCTGGGCAAAGGCGGTGACGGGAACGGTCTCGTACTTCAACATGGTCAGAGCTGGAATTCGTAGTCGATGGTGATCGGCGCGTGGTCGCTGAACTTCTCACCCTTGTAAATGGCTTCGCTGCGGGCGGTGTCGGCCAGCGTCGGCGTGGCCAGGTGGTAGTCCAGGCGCCAACCCACGTTGTTGGCATAGGCCTGGCCGCGGTTGCTCCACCAGGTGTAGCAGGTGTCTGTGGTGTCGGGCCGCAGGCGGCGGTACACGTCGACCAGCCCGCCCTGCCCCTCTTCGGTGCCCAGCAGTTTCGTCATCCAGGCGCGCTCCTCGGGCAGGAAGCCACTGTTCTTCTGGTTGCTGCGCCAGTTTTTCAGATCGGCGTTCTGGTGCGCGATGTTGACGTCGCTGCAGATGATGAATTCACGCTGCCCCTTGAGGGCCATCAGGTGCGGGAAGAGCACGTCGAGGAAGCGGAACTTGGCCTCTTGCCGCTCGGGGCCAGACGATCCGCTGGGGAAGTACACGCTGATGATGGAACGTTTGGCCGTCGGGGTGTCAAACCGCAGTTCCAGGTAGCGGCCTTCGGCGTCGAACTCGCCGCCATCAAAACCCGCCACCACGTCGCTGGGCTCGTGCCGGGTGTAGACCGCCACGCCGGAGTAACCCTTTTTTTCGGCAAAGTGAAAATGCCCTGTCAGACCAGCGATCTGCTCGAAGCGACCGCTCACGTCGGGCGCCTGGGCCTTGACTTCCTGCACACAAATACAATCGGGTGCGTGTGCGGCAAGCCAGGTTTCCAGCCCTTTGCTGGTGGCCGAACGGATGCCGTTGAGGTTGAGACTGGTCAGTTTGAACAAGGATGTCCCCATGGGTTTGGAAGCGGGCACGGCAGCAGCCGGTGCGGCGGATGGTGTGCTGGCACAGGATTTTGTGCAGTTCTGCGTGGATTCGGGCGTGCTGCGCTTCGGCGAGTTCAAGACCAAGGCGGGGCGGCTCTCGCCCTATTTCTTCAATGCCGGCCTGTTCGATGACGGCGCCAAGCTCGGCCGCCTCGCGCAATTCTATGCACAGGCCCTGATGGCCAGCGGCATCGAATTCGACATGATCTTCGGACCCGCCTACAAAGGCATTCCGCTGGGTGCGGCGGTCGCCATTGAGCTGTCGCGCCTGGGCAAGAACGTGCCCTTTGCCTACAACCGCAAGGAAGCCAAAGACCACGGCGAAGGCGGCACGCTGGTCGGCGCGCCGCTGC
>JALOSH010000263.1 GCA_025458545.1 Hydrogenophaga sp. | reverse complement strand
GATGAAGAGCACGTCGTTGGGTTCGAGGTTGGTCAGCAGCGCCGCGAGGTCCTTGGGCTTTTCCAGCACCGGGCCGCTGGTCTGGCGCAGGTTCACGCCGAGTTCCTGCGCAATGATGTGGGAGAGCGTGGTCTTGCCCAGGCCGGGCGGGCCGAACAGCAGCACGTGGTCCAGCGCCTCGCTGCGCTTTTTGGCCGCACCGATGAAGATCTCCAGCTGTTCGCGCACCTTCTGCTGACCCACGTATTCGTCCAGCAGCTTGGGCCGCAGCGCGCGCTCGATCGCCTCCTCTTTGGGCGAGGTGGCGGCGGCCGACACCATGCGCGGCGCGGGGGCGAAATCGTCGGTCTGGATGCTCACGGGGCGGCCCTGGCTGGAGGAGAACGGGAGGCGGTCACTGACTATACACACAGTGGTTTGGGGTGCCCACGCTCAAGCCGGACCCCAAGGGGGCCGATAGGGAGCCTATCCGCTTCAGCCCTGTCGAGGTCCCGCCGTGCCACCGTTTGCCCCGTTCTGCCGCCCCGTCCAGTCACTGGCCTGCCTTCTGGTCTGCGGTCTCGCGGTCGGCACGGCCAGCGCCGCTGGTGAAGCACCACCCAAAGCACCACCCAAAGCATCGCCCGCTGCGGCAGCGAAGTTGCCCGCTCCACCGAGCGCAGGCGACACCAAGACCCCACCGCCCGGCAGCGACTCAGGCAACGTCATCGACCGCATCCGCTCGGCCCTGGCCCAGCAACAGGACAAGAACCAGATGCATGTGCTGGTGGGCGACCAACCGCTGACCTCACTGCCCCACAGGGCCGCCCTGGTCCGACAGCCCCCAAGTCAGCCGAACGCACGATCCAGGACAAAGGCCAAGGCAGCGTCCGTGGCCGTGCCTGCCGCGCCCACCCCAGCGCCGCGCTGGGCCTACACCGGCGCCCAGGGCTGCGCCAGCGGGCAGCGGCAAGCGCCGATCGGCATCGACACCCGCCACACGCTGCAAGGCCCGGCCGAACCGCTGCAACTGGCCTATGCCAGCAGCACAGGCCGGGTGGCGCACACCGGGCACACCATCCAGGTGGCCGTGGCGGGGCAGAACACGCTGACGGTGCGCGGCAGCAGCTTCCACCTGCAACACCTGCAGTTCCACCACCCGGCCGAGGTCCGCATCGACGACAAGACCCATGCCATGGCGGTCCACCTGCTCCACCGCAACGAGCAGGGCCAGATGGCCATGCTGGTGGTGCCGCTGGACGTGGGCGAAGCCCATCCCGAAATCCACAAAATCTGGACCCACATGCCGCTGGAAGTGAACGACAGCGTTCCGCTGCCCGCTGGCCTGTTGAATCCGCAGGCCCTGCTGCCCGCAGACCCGCGCTACTTCCAGTTCATGGGCTCGCTCAGCGAGCCGCCTTGCACCGAAGGCGTGTTGTGGCTGGTGCTGAAACAAGCGGTGACGATCAGCCCCGAGCAGTTGCGCCTGTTCGCCCAGCTGTTCCCCATGAACGCGCGACCGCTGCAGGCGCTCAACGGGCGGGTGGTGCGAGAGGGGATGTGATCCGGCAAGCGCCCACACGGCGCCGCTGCAGATCGCTACTTCGCCAGTGCCTTCAGCGCCAGCTTGATGCCCTCACTCACACCCACCCCGGCCGGCAAGGCCTTCAGCGCGGCGGCGGCATCTTTCTCGTTGTAGCCCAGCGCCATCAGCGCCTGCTGGATGTCGCTGGCCGCGTCGCCCACGGTGGACGCGCCACCGGTCAGCGGCAGGTCGGCGCCCAGTTTGCCTTTGAGTTCAAGCAGCAGGCGCTCGGCGGTTTTTTTGCCGATGCCCGGCACCTTGACAATGCGTCCGGCTTCCTGCGCCGTGACCGCCTGCGCGAGTTCGGCCACCGAAAGCCCGGACAGCACCGAGAGCGCGGTGCGCGGGCCGATGCCGCTGATCTTGACCAGTTGCCGGAACGCCTCGCGCTCGGCGGCGGTGGCAAAGCCGTACAGCAGCTGAGCGTCTTCGCGCACCACGAAGTGCGTGAGCAGCGAGACTTTTTCGCCCAGCGCGGGCAGGTTGTAGAAGGTGCTCATCGGCACATCCACCTCGTAACCCACGCCGTGGCAGTCCACCAGAATCTGGGGCGGGTTCTTTTCCAACAGCGTGCCGCTCAGCTTGCCTATCATTGGGGTCCTTTGATTGAGGGTTGTGCGCCGGGCCGTCCCCAGAACAACCGCCCCCCACGGGGGCCTGGCACAGCCAGGTCAGGGGGCTCACATTTTTTGGATTATCCGTTTTGATCCTCCGCCACACCTTCTCACCGCCCGACAACACCCGCATGGGGCGCTGGAGGTGATCCAGGCGCTGTACGAGATGGCGAAGAAACCGATTCCGGCAGAGCAGGTGCAGCTCATGCTGAGCGGCGACACCGCCATGGCCGAGCCGGGCGACGGCGCGCTGGCGATGCAGACGCGGCGCGGCGAGGTGCGCGGGCGCACGCCCAACCAGGCGCGCTACCTGGAAAACATGGCCACGCACGACATCACCTTTGGCATCGGCCCGGCCGGCACCGGCAAGACGTACCTTGCCGTGGCCTGCGCGGTCGATGCGCTGGAGCGCAGCGCGGTGCAGAAGATCGTGCTGACCCGCCCGGCGGTGGAAGCGGGTGAAAAGCTGGGCTTTCTGCCCGGCGATCTGGGCCAGAAGGTGGACCCGTACCTGCGCCCGCTGTACGACGCGCTGTACGACCTGATGGGCACGGACAAGGTGCAGAAGGCGTTTGAGCGGCAGCAGATCGAAATCGCGCCGCTGGCCTTCATGCGCGGGCGCACGCTCAACCACGCTTTCGTGATCCTCGACGAAGCGCAGAACACCACGCCCGAGCAGATGAAGATGTTTCTCACCCGCATCGGTTTTGGTCTCACCCGCATCGGTTTTGGCAGCAAGGCGGTGGTCACAGGCGACGTGAGCCAGATCGACCTGCCGCGCACGCAGTTGAGCGGCCTGATCGACGCCGAGCGCATCCTGAAGCGGGTGACCGGCATCGCCTTCAACCGCCTGATCAGTGCCGACGTGGTGCGGCATCCGCTGGTGGCGCGCATCGTGGACGCCTACGACGCGCGCGGCGGTGCTGTCGACGAGCTGTCGCCCATGGTCGTGCCCACCAAGCGCGCCCGCCGAACCGCCCGCTGAACACGCCATGGCCTTGCCCGCTCTGAGCCTGTCGCTGCAATTCGGCGATCTCGACAACGCCGCCCCCCACCGCGCCGCACTGCCGCGCCACCGGGTGATGCGCTGCATCCGCCACGCCTTGGATTACGACGCCGAGATCACGGTGCGCATCGTGGACGCCGAAGAAGGCCAGGCGCTGAACCGCGACTTTCGGAAGAAAGATTACGCAACCAACGTGCTGACTTTCGACTACGCCACCGAACCCGTGGTGATGGCCGACCTGGTGCTGTGCGCGCCGGTGGTCGCGCGCGAAGCGAAAGAGCAGAAGAAAAGTCTGGCCGACCACTACGCCCACCTGCTGGTGCACGGCACCCTGCACGCCCAGGGCTGGGACCACGAAACCAGCGACGCCGATGCCGACGCGATGGAAGCGCGCGAGATCGAAATCTTGAAGGGCCTGGGGCTGAAGAACCCCTACCGCTGACTCCTTTTGATGGACAGCGAGGTCGCGTTCGAACCCCTGGGCGGTCTCCGGCTACCGCCGGTCGGTTCTGCTTCACGCCCCGGCCCTCACCGTCGATAGACCTGGTGAATACCCGGTTCCGTGCGGCGCCGCTCCATGGGCGCTCGGCGTGGTTTCCATCCAGCCAAGACCGCAGCCACCGCAAGATCCAGACTTTCCAGAAAAGCTGGCGGAGCGCCGCCACACCTCGATCACAGAGAAGCACATGAAAGTCGACGTTCGTATTTCGCACCTGTTGTCCCTCCAGGCTGGCATTGGCCTGCTGGTGGCGGTGGCTTTGGTCTCCCTGTCGTTCTGGGCGGTGCGCATGAACCACCGCGCGGCCGACCAGATTTACACCGCCAAGGACGTGGTGGCCGACATCCTGCCGCCGCCGATGTACCTGATTGAGATGCGGCTGGTGCTTTCGCAAGCCCTTGACGGCTCACTGCCACACGACCGTGTGCCCACCGAGGTCAAGCGTTTGGCCGACGAATACCAGGCGAGGGTGCAGCATTGGAAGGCCCATCCACCTCACGGACTGGAAGCCCAGCTGATGGGCCAGCAGCACAGCGCCGGACTTCGCTTCATCCAGCAGGCCGAGGCCTTTGCCACACAGCTGCCCACCGCCGACCCCGACACCTTGCGCACCTTGGTTGCCCAGGCCCATGCCAGCTACCTGGAGCACCGCCGAGGGGTCGATGAAACGGTTCGCGCTGCGACCGTATTCTCTGAAGCTCCTCTTGAGCAATCTCGGCAAACCGACCGACGCGTGTTCCAAGCCGAGGTTGGCCTGCTGACCTTGGCGGTGTCGTTGTTGCTGGCCGTGGGCTGGTGGGTGCGCAGGCGCATCGTCCACCCGATTCAGGCGGCGGTGCGCGTGGCCGACCGCATCGCCGCAGGCGACCTGACCCAGCCGGTGGCGACCCGCAGCACCGGCGAGACCGGCCAGCTCCTGCGCGCGCTGACAGCGATGCAACAGGCGCTGACCGGCTTGGTTGGTGAGGTGCGCCAAGCGACCGAGCACATCCAAGTGACCGCCAGTGAGGTGGCGGCGGGCAACCAGGACCTGTCGATACGCACCGAACAAGCCGCCAGCAACCTGGAAGAGACCGCCGCATCGATGGAAGAAATCAACGCCACGGTGAGCAACAGCGCGGCGGCCGCCCGCCAGGCCAGCGAGCTGGTCAACAGCGCGTCGGGCATTGCGGCACGCGGGGGCGAGATGATGGCCAGCGCGGTGTCGACCATGGACACCATCAGCCAGCGCAGCCGCCAGATCCACGACATCATTGGCGTGATCGACGGCATCGCATTCCAGACCAACATCCTCGCGCTCAACGCGGCGGTGGAAGCCGCGCGGGCCGGTGAACAGGGCCGGGGATTTGCCGTGGTGGCCGGCGAGGTGCGCAACCTGGCCCAGCGCAGCGCCCAGGCGGCCAAAGAGATCAAGACGCTGATTGGCACCAGCGTGGACAGTGTGGACACGGGATCGCGCCAGGTCGCCGATGTGGGACGCACGATGAACGAGATCGTGACATCGGTGCAAAAAGTGACGGGCATGATCTCAGAAATCACCGCTGCCGCTGGAGAACAGAGCAACGGCATCGCACAGGTGAACACCGCCGTGAGCCACCTCGACCAGATGACGCAGCAAAACTCGGCGCTGGTCGAGCAGAGCGCCGCTGCCGCCGAAAGCCTGCGCCAGCAAGCGGGCCGTTTGGCGGACACGGTCAGCCGCTTCAAGACGGCTTGAACACCCGGCGCCGCAAGACGGCGCGGGGGGTCACATCTGAATCGGGATCGTCACCGGACCGTCGTTCACCAGATGCACCCGCATCTCGGTGCCGAAGCGTCCGGTCTGCACCACCGGGTGTTGCTCGCGCGCCAGCGCCACGAAGCGGTCGTAAAGCGCTTCGCCCAGCGCGGGTGGGGCAGCACCGGTGAAGCCGGGGCGGTTGCCGCTGCGGGTATCGGCCGCGAGCGTGAACTGGCTGACGATCAGCAGGCCCCCGGCCACATCCTGCACGCTGCGGTTCATCTTGCCGTCTTCGTCGGCAAAGATGCGCAGCTTGAGGATTTTGGACAGCATCCTCTGTCCCACAGCCTCGGTGTCACCGGGTTCGGCGCACAGCAGCACCAGCAGGCCATGGTCGATGCGGCCCACCGTTTCTGAACCAATGTCCACGCGGGCCTCGCTCACCCGTTGAAGCACAGCGATCATGTTGGATCTTTCGGGTCGTCCAGGTGCGCTTCCACATCGCTGGGCAGCATCTGGATGCTGGCCCGCAGGCCGGGCACCGCAGCCATCAGGGCTTTTTCCACCTGCGCGCGCTCTTCCGCGGAACGCCCCAGGGTCCAGTCGGCGGGTAGGTGCATGTGCAGGTCCACGTAGCGGCGTTGCCCGGCACGGCGGGTGTTCACGTGGTCAAACCGTATCGTGCCGTCCCCGCCCGCCCGACGGGCCTGATCGTCCAGTGTGGCCTGGATCGTCGCCATCACCTCGGGCTCCACTGCCTGGTCCATCAGCCCCTGCGAAGAGCGCCAGATCAGGTGCACACCCTCTTTCAGAATGTTGAGCGCCACACCGATGGCCACCACCGGGTCCAGCCAGAGCCAGCCGGTGAAATGCACCAGGGCGATGCCAACCACCACCCCGGCTGAGGTCCAGACGTCGGTGGTCAGGTGCCGGGCATCGGCTTCCAGCGCGATCGAGCGGTGTTCCTTCGCGGCGCGGAACATGACCCAGGCCAGCAGGCCGTTGAGCGCCGAGCTGGCCACCGACAGCGCCAGCCCCCAGCCCACCTGCTCCAGCGGTTGTGGGTCCATCAGGCGCAGCACCGCGGTCCAGACAATGCCCAGCGCCGCCACGATGATCAGAACGCCCTCGAACCCCGACGAAAAGTACTCCGCCTTGTGGTGGCCGTAGGGGTGGTCGTCGTCGGCCGGGCGCAGGGCGATGGTCACCATCACCAGCCCGAAGATGGCGCTCGCCAGGTTCACCAGCGACTCCATCGCGTCCGACAACAGGCCCACCGAATCGGTGATCCACCAGGCCAGGGTCTTGAGCGTGATGGTGATGATGGCCACCACCACAGACGCCATGAGCAAGCGCTG
>JALOSH010000262.1 GCA_025458545.1 Hydrogenophaga sp. | reverse complement strand
TGCCGGGCGGCGTGGCCTGCACGCGGGTGGCGCGGATCTCGCCGCTGGCCAGGCGCTGGCCGCTCACGCGCACCCACTGGCCGGGCTTCAAGCTGGCCAGATCGGCGGGCACCAGCGCGGTCGCCGCTTCGCCCAGTACGGTGAAGCGGCCCGTGGCCGGGTCCACCGCGCCGAGCGGGCCGACGGCGGCGTCGAGCACCGCGATGCGACCGGCCTGCAAGCGCGGGCCTTGTTCAACCGCCTGCAGGGCCACCACCTGGCCGACTGCCAAAGTGCTGTGCGGCACCGGCTGGCCAGCGCGCTGCAACGGCGTCTCGGGCGCGTACTCCACCTTCAGGCCGTTGACGCAGATGCTGCCGAAACCGGTGACCACGCCTACGATGCCGGTGCCGCCCAGGCCGCTGTCGGCCACCTGACCCGTGCCGCCTAGCCCCGGGCGCTGTGCCACTTGCCCGGTGCCGCCGATGCCGCCGGGATGGGCCGCCACCGCGGTGGCCGGGGCACCGGTGCCGCCCAGCCCAGGGGCCAGCGTGGCGGGGTTGACCGGGGATGCCGCGCGGGTGCAGGCGTCGGTGGCACTGCCAGCGCCCAGCCCGACCGCGCGCGCCACCTGGCCCAGCGGTTGCAGCACGGCACGGTCACCCAGATCGGTCAGGGTGCCGCAGGCGCTGAGGGCGAACACCGCCGGCAGCGCCAAAGCCCAACGGAACGGGCTTTCCACTGCGCTCGGGTTCGCCCGCGCGGTGTCGGCCTGCGCAAGGCTTTGGGCGCTGGCGCGGGAACGGCGCGGTGGGGCGTTCATGACGCTTCTTTCTCGCCGGGTTCGACGGACTCGGCGTAGAAATAAACACCCATGGTGATGCGCTGGGCCCTTTCGCCAGGTGCGCGCGCGGCGCCGTCTTGCGCCTCGGCTTCCATGGCCGCCTTGTTGACCGCCAGCAGGGCTTTCATGCCCACCTGCTCTGTCAGTTGGGCCAGGCGCTCCACCGAAGCGGGCGCCAGCGCGTCGTAGTGCACGCTGCGCTCCATGAAGGGTGGCTGGCCACCCAGCACGTTGTGCACCGCGGCGGCGGCGTGATCGTGCAGGTTGTGGCCGAGGTAGAAGGCTTTTTCGTCGGCGCCGCGGGTGGGCACGAAGGCGCCGGTGTTGAGGCAGACGCGCCCGTCGTCATCCAGATGGACCACGCCCAGGCGCAGCCATTCGTCAAGCACCACGCGCGAACGGATGTCGCTGTTGACGCCGCTCACCAGCGCCTCAAACGACTGTTCGCCGCCCTCGCTGGCCAGCCGGGCCAGTGGCCGGGGTTGACCGTCTTCCTGCAGATAGCGGGCATCGCCCATCCAGTGCGCCACCAGCTGCGCGCCGCGCGGCACCACCGAAGGCGCCAGGGCTTCAGGTGTCTGCAGCAGCTGTCGCAGGCGGCTCACGTCTTTGCGGTGCACGCCGCTCACCAGGCTGACCCGGCTGTCGGTGGGCGGGCGGGCGTCGAGCCGGAATTCCTTGTCGGCCACTTCCACGAACAGGCCCTTGAGCAAGTCCGCCAGATAGGGGTAGGTGATGCCCTGGGCCAGCATCAGCCGCACCAGCGGGCGCAGCACCTGGCGCAGCGCTCGCACCAGGGCCGGCGATGGGCCGCCGGGCAGATGGCTTTCGGGCTGGGACGGGTCGTTCGGGCGGGGCATGGCGGTGGGCGGCGGCGCTGGGGTGGTGGCGTTGGCGTCGGTTTGTGGACACGAAGTTTAACAGTTGCGTGGGATTTTTTCACACAAAACGCTTGACGTGGGAAATAAGCCCACAGATACTGCGGTCGTGCGTGGGAATTTTTCACACACACATCAACCTTCAAACCCCTCAGGAGCTCACCATGATCAATCTCAAAACAACCCGGATCGCCACCCTGGTGGCCGCGATGGCACTGGCGCTTGCCTCAGGCGCTGCCCTGGCCAAAGGCGGCGACTCGGGCAAAGGCCGCGGCGGCGACGGCGCGGGCTCTTCGTCCTCATCCAGCGGTGGCAGCGGCCAGGGCCGTGGGCGCGGGCGCGGCGGCGACAGCGACTCGGGCAGCAGCTCGTCGTCTTCCTCTTCCTCGTCTTCGTCCAGCAGCTCCGACGGTGGGCGCCGTGGCCGCGGTGCCGATGACGGCGCAAACCACCACGCCGACGGCCATGTCAGCGGTCGCAACCGCCCCCGTGGCGTGGAAGACAGCGGCGTGGACGCACCGGACGACAGCGATGGCCGCGTGGGCCGCCGTGGCCGTGGCGCCGATGACGGCGCGAACCACCACGCCGACGGCCACATCAGCGGTCGCAACCGCCCCCGTGGCGTGGAAGACAACGGCGTGGACGCGCCGGACGACAGCGACGGCCGCGTCCGCGTGCGCCGCTGATCACCCGGCGGCCCACCGCAGCGGCACGCCGTTGCGGTGGGCCGCGGGGTCGGGATGTCTGGACGTTTTGAGTAAGCGCTCGCCCCCAAGACCGGGACGGGCGTCCTATACTGAAAAAAGCGTCCCACACCCGCTGGGCGACCGGGAAATCGCCATGGTTTTACCCCCCGTTTCTCTACCCAGGCACGCCAGTTCGCACCGCCTGGTGGCGCTGCTCGTGTTCACCGCTGGCGCCGCCTTGTTGGCGGGCTGCAAGACATCGGGCGGATCGGCCCGGGATCCGGGCAGTGCTGGAACGCGGGCAACGCCCACCACCACGCCAGGCCCGGCTTGTCGGCCCGGCTTTGAAGTCATCGGCGTGTTGCGGGTCACCAGCAACACGGTGCGCATCAACGGCGTGCCCGCCTCCACCGGCCAGACCGTCTGCACTGACGACGCGGTCTCCACCGACGCCCGTGGCGAGGGCGAGATCGTCCTGGTCGGCGGTGGCGATTCGGTGCAACTGGCCGAAAACACCGACCCGCGTTTTCGCTGGACGGCAGCGCGTTGCCTGAGCGTCTACGGGTTCGAGTACGGCACCGTCAACCTCAAGTCCAGCCGCCACTGCATGGTGCTGCGCACACGCGATGTGCTGCTCTACCAGGCGCGGGGCAGCCAGGTGCAATACGAGGTGCAACTGGCGGGCCGCAACAGCCGCACATCGGTCAAGCCCTTCCAGGGTGTCGCGCCGCTCAAGCTCACGCCGACCGTGGCCGACCGGATCAACAACCTGCAGACCGACCAGGACCTGCGCGCCCTGGCGGTGCCCAGCGCGAACCTGCAGGTGAACCAGCTCTACATCTACAGAGCCAACGAACTGGTGATGCCGCCCCGGCCCCTCTCGCCGCGGGACATCCGTTCGCTCTCGGTGCGCCCGACCCTGACGCCTCAGGTGGCGCCTCAGGTCACGCCCAGCGCACCCGACACCCGCACCAGCACCCAGCCCTGGTCGGGCGATCTGCGCCTGCAACCCTCGACCCGGGTGACCCCGTCGGCCCCCGTGGGCACCGCAACCACCAGCACCGTGGCGCCGAACCCAGTGCGGATCAACCCGTCGATCCTGTACCCGGTGCCGCGCTGACGCCCACCGCCGCGTGGGGCGCTGCGGCAGCCGATTCGGCTTGCAGGGCTCGGGTCATGGCGTCCACCAGCCGCTGCGCAAAATCGTCGGGGTGCAGCCGCACGCTCACCGCCTGCACGCCGTTGTAGGGCGACGGGATGGCCACCCCGGCTTCGTCCACCGGCACGATGAACACGTTGTCGGTGCCCTGGCGCTTGAGGGCATGCGCGATCTCGCGTTTGCAAAAATCCTTCTTGAAGTAATCGGCCGAATACACCGGCACAAAAAAGCGGCTGGCATCGATGGCGTGGTACAGCCGTTCGATCCAGGTGTCGCCGGGCCGCAGCTCCTCGGTGTCGAAGAACACGCGCAAGGTTTCACCGTCGGGCCTGCGCGCGCGCAGCAGCGGTTCCACCACCTGGGTGCGCACCCATTCGATGTGCTCGGGACGGGTGCGCGAATAGCTGATGAACACGTCGTAGCTGGCGTCCAGCGGTTCGGCGCCCGGTTGCACCGCCACCCAGAGCAGATAGCGCCGCGCAAAGCCCCAGGCCAGCGCGGCCGCCAGCACGGCACCCAGGCCGGGCAGCGCCAGTTGGGGCAACAACAAGCCGGTGGCGGCCAGCGCCGTGGAACCCGCCGCCAACAGCAACAGCGGCACCGCAGCCGCCGCGCAGGCCAGCAGCCCTAGGCGCGAGCGCAGGCCGGGCCAACGCCTGAAGAACCCGAGCGAGAGCGCCGCCGCCAGGGCGCCCGTGGTCAGCACCAGCAGCGCGAGCAGATAGGGGCCAAAGGCCACCCGCGCCTCGGCCTGTTCGGGCGGCAGGCCGCGCGCCGAAATCGCCCACACCAGGTAGGCCGGGCCGGACAGCCCGCCCGCCACCGGCTGGTCTCGCTCCAGGCTGCCCAGCACCACGATGCGATCGCGCGCCGCGCCGGCCAGCGCCGGGCCCAAGGTGCGGCCGGTGGCGACATCGAACCGCAGCGTGCGGGCCTCCAGCGCGTTGGCGTCGCCCTGTCGCACCACGATGGGCCGGTCGTCGGTGGCCCGGTGGGCTGCCAAACAGCACTTCGGCCAGGCGCGCCGCCAGCGCCGGCACGTGCTGGCCATCGCCCAGATCGAACAGCGGCTCGTAGCGCGTCAGGCCAGCGGCCTGCTCGAACACGGTGTGTCCGCTGCCGTCGAGATGCTGTTCGTACAGGATGCGCGCGTGGCGCTTGAGGTAGAGCGGATCGGGCCGCGGGCCGTCCAGCGGATCGAGTACTGCAAAGACCTGGGTGCCCAGGGCGCGCAACCGGTCGATGGCGGCGGCCAGTTCGGGCAAGCGCTCGGCCTGGTGGATGAACTGCACATCGAACACCAGCGCGCGCGGCGCGGTGGCGGGCGTGGAGAGCGGTTCCAGGGCGGTGATCAGGCGGTCGCGAAAGCGGCCTGTGTCGTCGTCGTACGGCACGTCGAGCAGCACCAGGTCGCGCTGCAGCGCCGGTGGGGCCTGCTGCATCTGGCGGGCGAAAAGCCACCAGTCGAACTCGCGCCACAGCGGGCTCGCCAGCGCCAGCCCGACCATGAGCACGCCCCAGGCCAGCACG
>JALOSH010000261.1 GCA_025458545.1 Hydrogenophaga sp. | reverse complement strand
CTCTTTGTCTCCCCTGCTGGAGCGTGCCGTGGCCGAAATGGGCTACGAGAACATGACGCCGATCCAGGCGCAGGCCATCCCGGTGGTGCTGCAGGGGCGTGATGTGATGGGCGCCGCCCAGACCGGCACCGGCAAGACCGCCGCCTTCACGCTGCCGCTGCTGCAGCGCATGATGAAGCACGACAACGCCTCCACCTCGCCAGCCCGCCACCCGGTGCGCGCCCTGGTGCTGTTGCCCACGCGCGAACTGGCCGACCAGGTGGCCGAGCAGGTCAAGCTGTATGCCAAGTACACCAACCTGCGCAGCACGGTGGTGTTTGGCGGCATGGACATGAAGCCGCAGACGCTGGAGCTGAAAAAAGGCGTCGAGGTGCTGGTGGCCACACCGGGTCGCCTGCTGGACCACATCGAAGCCAAGAACTGTGTGCTCAACCAGGTCGAGTACGTGGTGCTCGACGAGGCCGACCGCATGCTCGACATCGGCTTCCTGCCCGACCTGCAGCGCATCCTGAGTTATCTGCCCAAGCAGCGCACCACGCTGCTGTTCTCTGCCACCTTCTCGCCCGAAATCAAGCGCCTGGCCAACAGCTATTTGCAGGACCCGGTGACCATCGAAGTGGCGCGCTCCAACGCGACCGCGTCCACGGTGGAGCAGCACTTCTACCGCGTCGACGACGACGACAAGCGCCCGGTGCTCAAGCAGATCCTCAAGGAACGTGGGATCAAGCAGGCATTTGTGTTCGTCAACAGCAAGCTGGGTTGTGCGCGCCTGGCGCGTTCGCTGGAGCGCGAGGGCCTGAACACCACCGCCCTGCACGGCGACAAGAGCCAGGACGAGCGCCTCAAGGCACTGGACGCTTTCAAGAGCGGCGCGGTCGATCTTCTGGTGTGCACCGACGTGGCCGCGCGTGGCCTGGACATCAAGGACGTGCCGGCGGTGTTCAATTTCGACATCCCTTTCAACGCCGAAGACTATGTGCACCGCATCGGCCGAACCGGCCGCGCGGGCGCTTCGGGCCTGGCGGTGTCGTTTGTCAGTGCTCGAGATGCGCGCCTGATGGGCGATTTGGAAAAGCTGCTGGGCAAGAAGCTCGAACTCGAAGCCCTGGAGCTGGAAGCCGACAAGCGCCCGGCCGGTCGCTTCAACGACGGCCAGCGGGCCTGGCAACAGCCCGACGAGATGCGCGAAGAGCGCGACCTGCGCGACATCCGGGAAACTCGGGCCAGCCGCCCCGAGCGCGAAGCCCGCGCCCCCGCTGGCCGCCCGGCGCGCCCGCCACGCGCGCCCGCCGATCCCTTGTTCGACAAGCCCTACGAACCCAGCCTGGCCGCCGACGCGGCACCGGCCTGGGAGTCGGCGCAGAAACAGCCGACCAGCCGCGTGTCGCCCAACATCAAGACCCGCAAGAAAGTGCCGGCTCTCTTCAAGAGCGCGCCGCAACCCGAGCCGGAAAACGGCTGAGCGAACGCGCTCAGGCCACGCCCGGCCGACTGGCTTGCGGGCAAGGCACCGAGATGCGTTCGACGCTGCCGGGCGCGTCACCCAGGCGCGCAGCGGTCAGGCAACCTCCCCACACACAGCCCGTGTCCAGCGGCAACACGCCGGGATGCAGCACGGCGCCCAGCGTGGACCAATGACCGAAGGCCACGAAGCTGCCTTCGGTGCGTCGCCCCGGCACCTCGAACCACGGCATGAAGCCGTCAGGAGCCGCATCGGCGCTGTCTTTGGTGGCGAACTCCATCACGCCGTCGGCCGTGCAAAAGCGCAGCCGAGTGAGCGCATTCACCACCACCCGCAACCGCTCGTAACCCCGCAGGTCGTCGTGCCATTGGTCGGGGTGGTTGCCGTACATGTTGTGCATCAGCACACCCCAGTCGGCGCCGCGCAGTTCGCGTTCCACTTCGTGTGCCAACGCCAGCGTCTGGGCGGCATCCCAAGGCGGCAGCACCCCGGCGTGCACCAGCAGCCAGCCCTGGGTCTGCATCGCGAGTGGCCGGTGGCGCAGCCAGTGGAGCAGGGCCTCGCGGTCAGGAGCGTCCAGGATGTCTTGCACGGTGTCGCTGCGGTGCGGCTTGCGCACACCGTGCGCCAGCGCGATCAGGTGCAGGTCGTGGTTGCCGAGCAGGCAGTGCGCTGAACCCTCCAGGGCCATGAGCCGGCGCAGCACCGCGAGCGAGGCCGGACCGCGGTTGACCAGATCACCGAGCAGGAACAGCGAGTCTCGGCTGGGGGAGAAGCCAATGTGGTCGAGCAGGTGGCCCAGGGGTGCGTCGCAGCCCTGCACGTCGCCGATGAGGTAAGTCGCCATGGGCCGATTGTCCACCGCTCCCGCCCGTGCGCCTGGCGAAGGCAGTTTCTGAACGACAATGCCACTGCACCATGGATACCCTGCTCATTCTGTTTCTCACGCTCCTCAACGGGGCTTTTGCGATGTCGGAACTGGCCCTGGCCAGCAGCCGCAAGGCCAGGTTGCTGGCGCTGGCCGAGGCAGGCGACAAGGGCTCCCAGACGGCTTTGAAGCTGCTGGAGCACCCCACGCAATTCCTGTCGTCCGTTCAGGTGGGCATCACGTCCATCGGCATGCTCAACGGTATCGTGGGCGAGGCCGCGTTCAGCGGGGGCGTGGCCGCCTGGTTGATGGGCCTGGGCCTGGCCGAGGGCACCGCCGAGGGTGTGGCCACCGGTATCGTGGTGGTGGTGATCACATTTGTCACGATTGTTTTTGGCGAACTGGTGCCCAAGCGCATTGGTCAGCTCTACCCCGAGACGGTGGCGCGCTGGGTGTCGCGCCCCATGGCTTTTGTGGCGCAGGCGGCCAAGCCGTTTGTGTGGCTGCTCACCCAGACCACCCAGGGAACGCTCAAGCTGCTGCGCATCAACAACAGCGGTCAGCAACAGGTGACCGAGGAAGAAATCAACGCCAGCCTGGAAGAGGGCGTGGACGCCGGCATCATCGAAGCGCACGAGCACCAGATGGTGCGCAACGTGTTCCTGCTCGACGACCGGCAGCTGATCTCCATCATGGTGCCGCGCGCCGACATTCACTGGCTGGATGCCGATGACGCCATCGAGCATGCAGTGCCCAAGGCCTGGGCGGTGGGCCATTCGTGGTACCCGGTGTGCCGCGGCGGCCTGGACGACGTGGTGGGCGTGATCCACCTGCCGCGCTTGCTGGCGCTGCGCGAAGAGGGGGCGGCTGGCACCATCGGTGCCCACGCCCAGCCGGCCACCTTTGTGCCCGAAACCCTGAGCGGTATGGAGCTGCTGGAGCAGTTCCGCGCCCGCGCCACGCGCATGGCTTTTGTGGTGGACGAATACGGGGTGGTGCAGGGCCTGATGACGCCGCTGGACCTGCTCGAAGCCATCACCGGCGAGCTCTCGCCGGAGCGCCCGGTGGATGCCTGGGCCACCAAGCAGGCCGATGGCAGCTGGCGAGTGGACGGTGCCATGCCGGTCACCGAGCTGAAGGCGCGGCTGGAGATCGACGAACTGCCCGATGAAGACAAAGGGCGCTACAACACCGTGGCCGGCCTGATGCAGACCATTGCCGGGCATCTGCTGGCAACCGGCGCACACGTGGACTGTGCGGGCTGGCGCTTCGAGGTGCTCAAGCTCGAAGGTCGGCGCATCGACCAAGTGCTGATCCGCGCCTTGAGCGCACCTTCAGGCGTTCACTGAGCCCGCAGGCGCGCGGGCGATGGGGCGACCTTCCGCGCGACGCATGCCGCAGCGGTCACCCGGGGAGCCAGCGATCCGAACAGGTTTTTCGGATCGGCCAGCTGCGGGATCAGCACGATGCGCTCGCCGATGCCCAGGCGCACCGCGCTGTCCATCATGAAGCGCAGGGCGGAGAAGTCTTCCAGCGCGAAGCCCACCGAGTCGAACACGGTGA